>JBJEXA010000044.1:0-4006 GCA_051885335.1 Oxalobacter sp.
AACATGCGTATCGCCGATAAAAATCTGTGGGACTGTACGGCGGTTGGTTCTTTCAATCATCTCCGCACGCAGTGTCTCATTGCCATCAATCAGGATTTTCTCAATATTTTCCACACCACGTGCTACAAGCAGCCTTTCTGCCATCTTGCAATAAGGACAGACCGTTGTGCTGTACATGATCACTTTTGCGGCCATTTTCATTCCTAATAGTCATTTAGTGGTTGGCAGACCTTCTTTGTTCCATGATGCCATACCACCTTTCAAGATATTGATTTTGGTAAAACCGTTTTCCTTCAGGATTTTCGCAGCAGCTGCGGAATCCTTGCCTTCATGATCAATCAATAGGACCGGCTGTTTTTTGAAAGATTCCTCAAGCTGTCCCAGCTGATCCTTCAAGTTCAGGAAAGGCATAGATACAGCATTCAGCAGATGTCCAGACTGGTATTCTTTCCTGGTACGGATATCAAGGATAGTGGTCTTTCCTTTGTTGATGAGGGTTGTTGCTTCAGAATTGTTCACTTTTGCAGTCGTACGGATATACGGCCAAACCAACGCACCGATACAATAAGCCACAACACCGATAAGAAAAATGTTGTCTCTGATGAAATTCACGGGATTAACCTGTCTAAAGTCAAAGATTAAAAACGGAATACATTATAAAATAGAAACCCTTCAAGCATCGGGATAACTTATCTTGCCTTCATTTCAATCATGCATAAAATCGTTTTCATGCGCCATGGACAGTCCACTTGGAATTTTGAGAATCGTTTTACCGGCTGGACTGATGTTGACCTGACAGAAAAAGGACGCCAGGAAGCAGCAATGGCAGGGAATATCCTGCGTGAAGCAGGCTTCCGGTTTGATATTGCCTATACATCTGTCCTGAAAAGAGCCATCCGGACCCTGTGGATCGTCTTGGATGAAATGGATGCCATGTGGACACCGACCGTCTGCGACTGGCGGTTGAATGAACGCCATTACGGTGCACTGCAAGGATTGAACAAAGCCGAAACTGCTAAAAAGCTGGGAGAACATCAAGTTCATCTGTTGCGTAGAAGCTACGAAACAGCAGCAGCCCCACTTCCAGAGAATGATTCCCGTACTTCGTACAGAAATCCAGCCTATGCTGGCTTGAAAAAAGATCAGATTCCATTGACAGAAAGCCTTAAAGACACTGTCGCACGGGTAAAAGTTTTCTGGGACGAGGTCATTGTTCCTGAACTGTATAACAACAAGACCATCCTGATTGCTGCACACGGCAACAGTCTGCGTGCACTCATCAAAGAACTGGATGGCATTAATGATAAAGATATTGCTTTGCTCAATATCCCGACAGGACAACCTCTGGTTTATGAACTGGATGAAAACCTGAAACCAATCCGCCATTATTACCTTGGTGACCCAGAAAAGATTGCAGTAGCCACCAAAGCAGTTATTCTACAAGGCAGTTCCAGTAATTGACAGGTTGGACAGGAAACAGGTTTGTACTGAAACTAATCAGACTCCTGATAGGTATAATCTTTCCGCATACTGTTATGGCGGAACATATGCAATCCAGATTTAAACAGGTAATCAATTATGGGAAACAAATTACGGAATTTCCTGATTTTCTTTGCCGGCATTATTGTCGGTGCCTTTGGCACCGCCATGGCGCAGAAACAGCCGTCCAACCTGCCGGTTGAAGAACTCCAGCAGCTTTCTGATGTCTTTGGCATGATCAAGTCCGATTATGTTGAACCTATTGACGACCGAAAACTGCTGAAAGAAGCCATTGCTGGCATGGTTTCTTCACTTGATCCACATTCCTCTTACTTGGATAAGAAAGAACTCCAGGAACTCAAGGAAGGGACTTCAGGGAAGTTTGGCGGTCTCGGCATGGAAGTCGGCATGGAAGACGGTCTTGTCAAAGTCATCTCCCCGATTGAGGACACCCCTGCCTACAAAGCAGGCATCCGTCCAGGCGACTTGATTACAAAACTCGACAGTGCGCCAGTGAAGGGCATGACCCTGACCCAGGCCGTCAAGAAAATGCGGGGTGATCCAGGCACCAATATTACCCTGACCATTACCCGCAAAGGTGTGTTGCGTCCCATCGTCCTGACACTGATCCGTGACATGATTACTGTCAGAAGTGTCAAATCCAAGATGATTGAGCCAGGATATATCTGGCTGCGCATTGTCCAGTTCCAAGATCCGACCGTCGAGGATATGGCTGAGCACATCAAGAAACTTTATGCCAAGAACCCACATATCAAAGGTATTGTCCTCGACTTGAGAAACGACCCAGGTGGTGTCCTGCCAGGCGCAATCGGTGTTGCCGCTGCTTTCCTGCCACAAGAAGCCCTCGTTGTTTCCACCAATGGACAATTGCCGGAATCCAAAGCTGAATTCTATGCCCGTCCTGAATACTACACGCCTCGGGTCTCCCAGGATCCATTGGCAAAACTGCCGGATGCTATCAAAAAAGTACCAATGGTTGTCCTCGTCAATGCTGGTTCAGCATCGGCTTCTGAAATTGTCGCAGGAGCATTGCAGGATCATAAGCGCGCCGTCATCATGGGATCCCAGACATTCGGCAAAGGCTCTGTCCAGACTGTCCGCCAACTGACAGAAGACTCTGCTCTGAAACTGACCACCGCCCGTTACTACACGCCAAACGGCCGATCTATCCAAGCAAAAGGTATCGTCCCGGACCTGCTGGTTGATGAAACCGCCACCGGCAACGGCATCAATGACCTGCGTATCCGCGAAGCCGACTTGGACAAGCATCTGAGCAACGATGGTGAAGAAAAGAGCAAGGAACTCAGTGCCGTAGAGGAAAGCAAGCTCATTGAAAAAGCGAAGAATTACAAACCGGTTGAATTTGGCAGCGCCAAAGACTTCCAGCTGATGCAGGCACTCAACCACCTGAAAGGCAAACCAGTCAAACTATCTAAAACCCAGAAAAAACCGACAGAAAAGACTGCAAAAAAAACGGATAAATAAAAAAAGATAAAAGGAATGATTCGATGGATGAAGAGCAGAAACGCCGCTACTCCCGGCATACCCTGCTGAAAGACATGGGAGAAGCGGGGCAGGAAAAGATTGCCCAATCATCAGCACTGGTCATCGGTGCCGGCGGTCTGGGCTCTTCTGCGCTCATCTATCTGGCATCAAGCGGTATGGGCAGAATCACCATTGTTGATGACGATGAAGTCGAAATACACAACCTCCAGCGCCAGATTATCCACACCACTGAACGGGTCGGTGTTCTCAAGGCGGAATCCGCAAAAACCGCTCTGCATGGTATCAATCCAACCATTGACGTCCAGACCGTCACCACCCGCATGGATGAAGAATCCTTGCCAGACCTGGTCAAAGAGGCAGACGTTGTCCTCGACTGCACCGACAACTTTGCCACCCGCATCGTCGTCAACCGTGTCTGCATGAAGCTGGGAAAACCTCTAATCTCTGGTGCCGCTGTCGGTTTTGACGGACAGATTTCCGTCTATGATCCCCATCAGGAAAACTGCCCATGCTATGCCTGCCTCTACCCGGAAGACATGCAGTTCACCGACATCAAGGCGGCACAGGTCGGCGTATTTGCACCAATTGTTGGCCTGATTGGCGTCACCCAAGCGGCAGAAGCCCTGAAAATTGTCGGCGGATTCGGCAAACCTTTAACCGGCAGATTACTCCTGCTGGATGGGCTCAGCATGGAATGGACAACACTCCAGATGGAACGCAATCCAGATTGTCCAGTCTGCTCAAAACGGAACATCTTCAAGAAATAATCCCCCCATCAATAAAAAATGCTTGACTGATGTCAGGCATTTTTTCATTCCTCAGCAGATTACTGCCCACACAGCCACCAGAAAGTCGCCTCCCCGACACTGCTGGGATTGACTGTATTCCAATAGCCATCAATCGCCCGCCCATTGAGCGAGATGACACGGTACTGGCTATTCCGGCAGTTCGCCTCATACATCTTGTAATCCGTACTCAGCCGCCTGCCTGCCATTCGCAT
>JBJEXA010000045.1:0-4006 GCA_051885335.1 Oxalobacter sp.
CGAGACGGACATTGACGATGGTTGTAATTGTCGGTCTTGCTTTATGGACAGATAGAGTCGTACAGGTCCATAAAATCCTGCTGTGTGCTGCGGTATTGATTCTGCTGTTTGATCCATTGGCATTGCTTCAACCGGGATTCTGGCTGTCTTTCATGGCAGTCGCAATGATTCTTTATGTGGCTGTCAGACATCAGGCAAAACCAGCTAGACAGGGAATCTGGAGACGTTTTTGCCAATGGGGGATATCTTTTGTCCATGTGCAGGTTGCTGTGGGGCTCGGTCTGTTTGCTTTGGCTTTGTTTTTCTGGGGCAGGGCGTCTATTGTCGGTCCTTTTGCAAATGCAGTGGCAATCCCATTATTCTCGTTTGTCGTGACACCAATGGCACTGTTGGGCAGTATTCTGCCTGAACCGCTTGATGCGTGGCTTCTATCAGTCACTGACCAGATACTGACCGTGTTCTGCAGTTTCTTGGATTGGGCTGGCAACTTGCCCTATGCAATCTGGACAGTCCCGTTTCCTGGCGTTTATCTGGTGTTTTTTGCAATGGCAGGTGTGTTGTGGCTGCTTGCTCCAAAAGGATGGCATTGGCGTATTGTTGGATTGTGCTGTTTCTTACCGATATTGACGTTGGCTCCTACCTCACCTGAAGAAGGCTCATTCCATGCGACTGTGCTGGATGTCGGACAAGGTAGTGCTGTTTTAGTGGAAACAGCGCATCATCGGTTGCTTTTCGATACAGGCCCCGCTTTTGGGCAATCGAACACAGCAGACAGGGTGATTATTCCTTATCTGAAATCCAGAGGGATTGAGTCCTTGGATATGGTGGTTGTTTCCCATGCAGACAGCGACCATTCAGGAGGACTTGATACCTTGCTGGAGAATATACCAGTAGGAGAGGTTGTCACATCAATGACATCATATACTGGTAAATCCCCTTTACAGGCTTGCTTGGCAGGCAATGGCTGGATGTGGGATAACATTCATTTCAGTGTCTTGCATCCAAACAAAACCTATTACAGTTCTGATAATAAAACAAATGATTTAAGTTGTGTTATTAAAGTTGATTCTAATCATGGTTCTTTATTGCTGACAGGCGATATTGAAGAGCGGTTAGAACAGGAACTCGTCTCAGTGTATGGTGACAAGTTGCATTCAGATGTTCTGATGTCACCACATCATGGCAGTCATACTTCATCATCGTTACCGTTCCTGATGGCGGTGAAACCAAAATATGCGTTTTTTCAGATTGGATACCGGAATCCTTACCATCATCCGCATCCTTCAGTGGTCAAGCGGTATAAACTGTTGGATATGGAGATGTTCCGTTCTGACAATGATGGGGCTATTCAGTTCATGTTTGAAGATAACAGTATTTCAGCCAAGTCTTTCAGAAAAGCATTGTTTAGATTCTGGCATACAAATTAACCATTTAATATCAATCTGTTATATTGGTATCTTTACAATCTTCGGATTATTGTTTTTCTTGGGACGGTACTGTTCCAGCTTCTGACAAGTATTCTCCATTGGTTTACTTAATAGCATTTCATTCGAATGGAAAGAGGCATTTCAGCGTGTGGTTTTTGACGCTGTCTAGTCTTCTTTTAAGTTATAATCTAACTTTCCATTAATGTGCTTTTGCATCGATAGAAAATGACCAAATATGTATTTGTTACCGGCGGGGTCGTATCTTCTCTCGGTAAAGGAATCGCCGCCGCATCTTTAGCTGCCATCCTTGAATCCCGTGGTCTCAAAGTCACCATGATCAAGCTGGATCCTTATATCAATGTGGATCCTGGCACCATGAGCCCATTTCAGCATGGCGAGGTTTTTGTCACAGATGATGGTGCGGAGACTGATCTTGACCTGGGGCATTATGAGCGGTTTATTTCTACCCGGATGCACAAAGTCAACAATTTCACAACAGGACAGATTTATGAATCTGTCATCCGTAAGGAACGTCGTGGCGAATATCTGGGTAAGACAGTTCAGGTGATTCCACATATCACCAACGAAATCCAGGCTTTCATCCATCGTGGTGCAAAAGGCTATGATGTTGCATTGGTTGAAATCGGTGGTACGGTCGGTGATATCGAGTCACTGCCATTCCTTGAGGCGGCGAGGCAGTTGAGCCTGCGTGCTGAAAAGGATGCTACTGTGTTCATCCATCTGACATTGGTACCTTATATTGCTTCAGCAGGAGAATTGAAAACCAAGCCGACACAGCACAGCGTTCAGAAGCTTCGTGAAATCGGTGTTTATCCAGATGCTTTACTTTGCCGTGCAGACCGACCGATTCCAGACGATGAACGTGCCAAGATTTCACTGTTTTCCAATGTCCCTGAAAATGCGGTCATTTCCGTATGGGATGCAGACAGCATCTATAAGATTCCCCAGATGTTACATGACCAGGGACTGGATGATATCGTCTGCAAGAAACTGAATCTGACACCGCCTCCTGCGGATTTGTCTGTCTGGTCAAAACTGGTCTATGCACTGGAACATCCAGAAAAAGAAGTTTCTATCTGTATGGTTGGCAAATATGTGGATTTGACTGAGTCTTACAAGTCCCTGATTGAAGCGCTCAGGCATGCTGGTATCCATACCAACTGCAAGGTCAACATTGACTATATCGACTCAGAAGAAATCGAAAAAACCGGATTGCCTGATATGTCGAAATACGATGCTGTCTTGGTGCCAGGCGGTTTCGGCAAACGGGGAGTTGAAGGCAAGATTGCAGCTGCGCAATATGCCCGTGAAAACAAGGTACCATATCTGGGTATCTGTCTTGGTATGCAGGTTGCATTGATTGAATTCGCCCGCCATGTTGTTGGTTTGAAAAATGCCAATTCGACAGAATTTGACCCAAATACAGAAAATCCGGTTGTGGCGCTGATTACGGAATGGGCTGACCGTGCAGGCAAGATTGTCCAGCGTAATGAGAATTCCGATCTTGGCGGCACAATGCGTCTTGGTGCCCAGACTTGTGCAGTTGAACCCGGCACGATTGCTTCCGAAGTTTATGGCAATGTGGTGACAGAACGCCATCGGCACCGTTATGAAGCGAACAACCTGTACCTGGATCAACTCAAGGAAGCTGGTATGGTGGTTTCTGCATTGACGCCTACCGAGAAGCTCTGTGAAATCATGGAAATGCCAAGAACAGGTGAACAGGCGCATCCTTGGTATATCGGGGTGCAGTTCCATCCAGAATTCAAGTCAACTCCAAGAGAGGGCCATCCTTTGTTCAAAGCCTTTATTGAAGCTGCTTTGGCTTATCGTGAAGCGAGAGGAAACAAGGTATGAAACTGTGTGGATTTGAGATTGGTCTGGACAGACCGTTTTTCCTGATTGCAGGTCCCTGTGTCATTGAATCCCACCAACTGGCGATTGATACAGCAGGTATCCTGAAGGAAATGACTGATGAACTGGGAATCCCTTTCATCTACAAGTCTTCCTATGACAAAGCCAACCGTTCCTCATCTGCTTCTTTTCGTGGATTGGGCATTGATAAAGGATTGGAAATCTTGGCGGATATCAAAAAACAGTTCAATGTCCCAGTGCTGACCGATGTCCATACCGAAGGGGATGTTCCTCAGGTTGCTTCCGTTGTCGATGTGCTCCAGACGCCAGCATTCCTCTGCCGGCAGACAGACTTCATCCAGGCATGTGCCCGTTCCGGCAAGCCTGTGAACATCAAGAAAGGGCAGTTTATGGCACCGGGTGACATGGTGAATGTCGTTGCCAAAGCAAGAGAGGCTGCCACAGAAGCTGGAGTGCCTGTTGACAGTTTCACTGTCTGTGAAAGAGGAGCCTCTTTCGGCTACGGCAACTTGGTATCAGACATGCGGTCATTGGCAATCATGCGTCAGACCGGCTGCCCAGTGGTTTTTGATGCGACACATTCAGTCCAGTTGCCGGGTGGTCTTGGAAATGCTTCAGGTGGACAGCGGGAATTTGTGCCTGTGCTTGCAAGGGCAGCTCTAGCTGTCGGTGTAGCCGGGGTG
>JBJEXA010000046.1:0-3962 GCA_051885335.1 Oxalobacter sp.
TGAAGAACTGGGCGACTTCATCCTTGTCATTGTATTCAATCCGTTTACCGTAACCTTCCATCCATTGGTTGGGGCCGCTGTCCAGCTTCTGACGTATGGATGCCAGCTGTCCAGGGGCAGCATAAAGGGTGATATAACGGTATCCTTCGGGGTCTTCGACAAGTTTTGCCTGACCTGCTTTCGCAAGGATGGTGCCTTTTTTGATGACAACATTGCCTGTGAAGACAGTCACCTGATTCACATCATCCGAGTTCATCTGGTCTGCTTCAATATGGGTCGGTTTCTTGGAGTCGGCCTTTTCTGCAGAAGCGCTGGAAGCCAATGCAGCGCACAGGCAGAATGCGGCTATCTTGATAAAGTTCTTTTTCATGGTCAGTTTAATTGGATATTCACCTGGTCAGCCTGCTGTTGGTTATCCGTTGCAGCGGCAGAGGTATCAGCAGACTGCTGTGGGGTGTTTTCGGTTTTTTCTGCTTTGTCGCCATTAGGGTAGAGCACGATATGGACCCGTCCGCGCATTTCGAGTTCCTGTGTGGCGTTGTTGGATGTCATGCCGATGCCGTGCAGGGTGTTCTTGCCTTGACGGATGGAGACTTCTTTGTCTGTGGTGGCTACCATGTCATCAGGATGGTAAAGTAGGTATTCAGTGGTTAGTATCCGGGGAGCCTTACCTTTTGCGCCTTCTTCTTCCAGACGGACATTGTTGGAAAGGTGGACTTTAGTGTTGAAGTCTTCAGCAAATGCCTCATCAGCCTCGACAGTCTGGAGTTGGTTTCTGCTGTTGCGCAAGTAGAGTACGGGATTTTCAATCTTATAAGCATCTTCAACGGGGTAATGGATCAGTTTCTTGCCAATAGCCTCATACCGGGGGGAACCATCCGGAAGGAAGCGGTAGTATTTGAAATCCTCAATGATATAGTCGGGATCTGAGCGCTGGACATCAGGGGTTTCTTTGATGGCGTTTTTTTTCAGCACCATGTTGACCCACATGCTGCCCAGTGCAAGGATGACAGCAATAATCAGGACAATCAGCGCCTGCCTGCGCATTGCAGATTTTGAACTGGGATTCATTTCAGATAAGACTCCAGTATAGGGGTATAACCTCCGGTCGCTTTCAGGATGATATCGCAGACTTCACGGACTGCGCCATCACCACCGGCATTCTGGGTGACAATATCCACCCGGTCAATCACTTCCGGATGAGCATTGTTCACGGCAAAAGAAACTCCCACCCGTGTGATGGCGGGCAAGTCAATGACATCATCACCGATATATGCACATTCTTCTGCTGTCAGCCCGGTTTTTTCCAACAGGATTGCCAATGCTTCTTGTTTCTGGCTGGCTCCTTGGATGATATGGCCGATTTCGATGTCAGCCGCCCGGCGGGTGGTGACGGGGGTATTACGTGCACTGATGATGGCTGTTCCGATGCCAGCCCGTTTGAGAAAGCGGATACCCAGTCCATCACGGACATGGAAACTCTTGAAGGTTTCCCCGTCAGGACCATAGTGCATTTTGCCGTCGGTGAGGACACCATCGACATCAAAGATGATCATCTTGATCTTGGCAAGTCTTGCCTGTAATGATTGTCTGTCCATCAGATCACCTTTGCTACAGTCAGGTCATGGATATGCAGGGCACCTGTCAGCCTGTCTTCTGCATCGGTCACCAGCAGTTGGTTGATGCGGTATTCCTCCATGATAGAGACCGCTTCTACTGCCATCCTTTCAGGACGGATAGTCCTGGGGTTCCGGGTCATGACCTCATCAATGAGCATTGCCCGTAAATCCCACTGTTTTTCAATCAGACGACGCAGATCACCATCGGTAAACACGCCGACCGCCTTGCCTTTCCCATCAACTACGGCTGTCATAGCCATGCCTTTCTTGGTGATTTCAAACAGGGCATCAAACAGTTTGGTGCCTGTACGGACAACAGGGACATCATTACCTTTCCGCATGATATCGGAAACATGAGTCAGCAATCGCCTGCCCAAGGCACCGCCAGGATGGGAACGGGCAAAATCTTCTTCGTGGAATCCCTTGGCATCCAATGTTGCAACAGCAAGAGCATCGCCTAATGCAAGGGTCACTGTTGTGCTGGCTGTTGGAGCTAGGTTCAATGGGCAGGCTTCACGCTCAACATGCAGGTTCAGGTGGATATCAGCCACTTTTGCCATGCTTGATGCAGGACTGCCTGTCATGGCGATGAAATGGGTACCCATGCGTTTGATGATTGGGGCAATGGCCAGGATTTCTGCGGCTTCCCCGGAATAGGAAATACCGATGAAGACATCTTCTTGGGTGATCATGCCCAGGTCTCCGTGCATGGCTTCGGCAGGATGTACAAACATTGCAGGGGTTCCAGTGGAAGCCAAGGTCGCTGCAATCTTGCGGGCGATATGCCCAGATTTACCGATGCCTGAGACAACGACACGTCCTTGGCAGCCCAATAGCAAAGAAACAGCTTCGGCAAAATGTGCCGAATCTTCATGTTTCAAACGATTCCTGAGAGTTTCCAGTTCCTGGGATTCGATACGGAGAGTATCGTCCGCCAGCTTTAGCGCACGTTCTTTATCAATTGACATGGTCGATGTATTTTTTATCACTATGCGGAAGTATAAACCGAAAAGGGCGTGATGAGTAATTCAGGCATGAATCCTGCTTGTCAGGGAATGTCGAGGGTTTCATGGAAAATGGCGAATGTACCCGAAAAGCGTATTTTTTTCAGGACATTTTTCATTGGATAAGTGATAATATCCATATCCTTTCCTTTTAATTCATTCAATCATCGTCAGACTTGCCCATGCATATGCAGTCATCCCTTGAATTTGTTTTACTCATGCTGGGGACGGCAGTGATCGGTGTCTTGGCTTTCCGTTATTTTAAGCTTCCTTCCATTTTGGGATATCTGGCGGTCGGTGTTGTGGTTGGTCCCTATGCCACGGGGCTTGTCAGTGATGCGGGACCGTTGCAGGGTCTTGCTGAGTTCGGTGTTGTTTTCCTGATGTTCACCGTTGGGTTGGAATTTTCATTCAAGCAGTTGATGGCGATGCGAAAGATTGTGTTCGGCTTGGGGTTTGCTCAGGTTACGGCTTCGGTCATTGTCGCCATCATCGTATCAGGCATTATGGCGTTCTTTATCCCAGCACTGGGGATGTCATGGCAGGCGGCGTTTGCCCTGGGTGGTGCGTGGGCGCTTTCTTCCACAGCTATTGTTACCAAGATGCTTGCTGACCGGATGGAACTTGAAACAGAGTATGGACGGCGAGTTCTTGGCATTCTGCTTTTCCAGGATATCGCAATTGTCATCCTCCTGATGATTGTCCCTTCGCTGGCTTCAGATTCAGGCAACATCTGGATAGATGTCGGATTGACCTTGGCCAAGGTGGTTTTTGCATTGGGGGTCATGTTTCTGATCGGTAAACAGGTGATGAACCGTTGGTTGGGAATTGTGGCAAGGACGGGGTCCCAGGAACTCTTTATGCTGAACCTGCTGTTGATGACTTTGGGTGCTGCATGGATTACAGAGACGATTGGGCTTTCTCTTGAGTTGGGGGCTTTTGTGGCAGGTATGCTCATTGCGGAAACCCGTTACCGGCATGAGGTCGAGACGGATATCAAATCTTTCCGGGATGTGCTGCTGGGACTCTATTTCATCACTATTGGCATGATGCTCAACCTGTGGCTTGTCAGGGATCGATGGTGGGTCATTCTCATCATGATTATCAGTGCCTTTATTTTCCAATTTGGGGTGACAGCCATTGTTACCCGGTTTTTCGGTGCTTCCAAAGGTGTGAGTATCAAGGTCGCCTTAGTGCTCTCGCAGGCCAGTGAATTCAGTTTTGTGCTTGTCAACCAGGTCGTCAATCATAATATGATTGAGCCGTGGTTTTATCAGGCGACTTTGGCATCAATGGTTGTTTCCATGCTGATGGCGCCATTCATCATCCTTAATGCTGA
>JBJEXA010000047.1:0-3960 GCA_051885335.1 Oxalobacter sp.
GAATAAAGAAGGTGTATCTGGCTGTAAAACTGTATTTGATATTGCACCAGCCTATCTCTCACCCTTGTCAGGTGATATCCTGCGGGCAACGATGCTCTGATGGTAGAGCAATGCTACGAAAAACCGACAGCGACTTGATTGCTGTCGGTTTTTTTTGAGCATGACAATCTTGCTGCATTACTTTGCAACATAAACATATCAATATATTATTATGGCATAAAAATTGCTTCTTTTACTGAAAAAGATAAAACGCCTTTTTTGTAAAAACCCTTAATAGAAGATGAATCCGTTACTCAACCGTCTGCAATCTTATCCATTTGAGAAACTGCGGAAACTGTTTGCGGGGACAACACCCAACCCTGCCTATGCTCCAATCAATTTGGGTATCGGTGAGCCTAGGCATCCAACCCCAGCATTTATCCAGAAAGTATTGACAGAAAATCTTCAAGGCCTCCAGAAATACCCTGCAACATCAGGAACACAAGCCTTACGGGAAACCATTGCTGACTGGATTGCCAACCGTTACGGCATTCCAAGACCCGATGCTTCTAAAGAAATCCTTCCAACCTTAGGATCCCGTGAAGCCCTTTTCTCGCTCGCCCAGACAGTACTGGATCCTTCGGAACACGGTTATGTCATCTGCCCCAACCCTTTCTACCAGATTTATGAGGGTGCTGCTTACCTAGGCGGTGCTGAACCGTATTTTGTCAATGCAGACCCTTCCCGGAACTTTGCTTGTGATTATGATGCAGTGCCAGAAAATATCTGGGCAAAAACCAGATTGATTTACGTCTGTTCTCCAGCCAATCCGACTGGAGCCGTCATGTCTTTGGAACAATGGCAAAAACTCTTTGACTTGTCTGACCGCTATGGCTTTGTCATTGCTTCAGATGAATGTTATTCAGAAATCTATTTCAATGAACCGCCTTTAGGTGGTCTTCAGGCGGCATATCAACTGGGACGCAATGGCTATCCCCGTCTGATCATGTTGTCATCCCTGTCCAAACGTTCCAATGTGCCAGGTATGCGCTCTGGTTTTGTTGCCGGTGATTCCGCCATTATCCAGAAGTTCCTGCTGTATCGCACTTATCATGGCACGGCCATGAGTGAAACCATCCAGGCAGCTTCGGTCGCTGCATGGCAGGATGAACAGCATGTCATCGAGAACCGGGCAAAATACCAACGTAAGTTCCATGAAGCATTGCCGCTTCTGCGGCAGGTTGCAGATGTCTCCTTGCCAGATGCCAGTTTTTACCTTTGGGCAGAAGTCCAAGAACATTCAGGTCTGACAGACACCATCTTCGCACAGAAATTGTATGAACAGTTCAACGTAACGGTATTACCTGGCAGCTACCTTGCCAGGGAAGCACATGGCATCAATCCAGGCGCCAACCGCATCCGTATCGCACTGGTTGCAGAACCTGCTGAATGCCTTGAAGGTATCCAACGCATTGTTCAGTTTATCAAGAATCAGAAACAATCATCAAATCAATGAAATGAGGAAAAAATGTCCAACGAAACTTTAAGACAGATCATTGAAGGTGCTTGGGAAGAACGGCATACATTCACCGCCACTACGGCTTCTCCTGAAATCCGGAACGCTGTGAATGAAGTCATTCATATGCTGGATGATGGGACATTAAGGATCGCTGAAAAAACCAACGGAAAATGGTTGGTGAACCAATGGGCGAAAATGGCTTGCCTGCTGTCTTTCCGATTGCAGGAAAACATGGTCATGCCTGTCGGGGAAAACTGTTCCAACGCTCTGCATTTCTATGACAAATGCACCAGCAAATTCACTAACTGGAACCAGGAAGATTTTGCTAAAGCCGGTATCCGTGTTGTTCCACCGGCAATCGCCCGCCAAGGCAGCTATATTGGCAAGAACACTGTCATGATGCCTTCTTTTGTGAATATTGGTGCTTATGTGGATGAAGGAACGATGATTGACACCTGGGCGACGGTTGGTTCCTGTGCCCAGATTGGCAAGCATGTCCATTTATCTGGCGGTGCCGGCATCGGCGGTGTTCTGGAACCGATGCAGGCAAACCCCACCATCATCGAAGACAACTGTTTCATCGGCGCACGGTCAGAAATCGTGGAAGGAGTCATTGTCGAGGAAAACTGTGTTATTGCAATGGGGGTGTTCATCAGTCAATCCACCCGCATCTATGACCGTGAAAATGATACGATTCTTTATGGACGTGTTCCTGCGGGTTCCGTTGTCGTTCCAGGCAGTCTGCCTTCACCAGACGGCAAATACAATCTGAACTGCGCTGTCATCGTGAAACGGGTATCCGCTGAAACGCGTGCCAAGACCTCACTGAATGACCTGCTCCGTGACAATTGAAAGATGCCATGAATCCAACCACCTTTGACCTTGCCTGTGACCTGATTGCACGACAATCGGTTTCCCCTGCTGATGGTGGCTGTATCCCCCGCATTGCCGAACTGCTGGAACCGCTGGGATTCACCTGTGAAATCATCATCTCCAATGGTGTGACCAATCTTTGGGCACACCATGGCCTAGAAAGCCCCTTATTGGTTTTTGCCGGACATATTGATGTCGTTCCCTCCGGCCCCCTTGAGAAATGGTCTTCTGATCCATTCACGCCAACGGTCTCAGATGGACGGCTGTATGGGCGTGGAGCCGCTGACATGAAGACCTCTGTCGCTGCGATGGTGACAGCTGCCCGCAATTTCATCAAGATATATCCTGAGTACAAAGGATCAATCGGATTCATCATCACCAGCGATGAAGAAGATATCGGTATTGATGGCACCAAGGTTGTTGTTCAGATCCTTGAAGAACGGGGGATTCAGCCTGACTGGTGCATTGTCGGTGAACCCAGCTCCATTGATGTGCTGGGCGATACCATCAAGAATGGGCGCCGTGGTTCCCTGCTCGGCTATCTGACCGTTTTTGGCAGGCAGGGCCATATCGCCTACCCTGCTCGGGCATCCAACCCCATCAACAAAGCCATGCAGGCTTTGGCTGACCTTGCTGCTGAAATCTGGGATACTGGCAATGAATATTATGAACCGACATCCTGGCAGATGTCGAACATCCATGCTGGTACAGGAGCCAACAATGTCATCCCGGGTGAAATGAAGGTGGACTTCAACTTCCGCTTCAGCACATCCTGCACTGCAGAGAGTCTCCGGAAACGTGTCCATGACATCTTGGACAGCTATGGTCTGGACTATGAAATCAACTGGCGGCTGTCGGGTGAACCGTTCCTTACTCCCAAAGGCAGCCTGACCAATGCCTTATCAGATGCCATTACATCTGTCACCCATACCGTTCCGGAACTTTCCACCACAGGTGGCACATCAGATGGCCGTTTCATTGCCAAGATATGCGACCAGGTGGTTGAATTCGGACCACTCAATAAAACCATTCACCAGATTGATGAAAACATCCCGATAAAAGACATTGAACCGTTGACAGAAATCTATCGCCGGACATTGGAAAACCTGTTCCTGACCAACAGATCGGGCAAAATACGGTAAAATTCGGCTTTTATAAAAATACATACCCAGACAGACCAGATTCTGTCTGGGTATGCTGTTGCCATAGGAAGATGCCATGACCGCACTGCCATCGGAGTCCCTCCCAGGAAAACTGCCGTTCTCAACCATCCGAGATCTCTTACGGTATGCTGTTTCCCGGTTCAACAGAGAAAAGCTATCTTTTGGACACGGTTCTGACAATGCTTTCGATGAAGCGGTTTATCTTATCCTCCATACGCTGTCACTGCCGCTCGACCGTCTGGACCCTTTTCTTGATGCAAAACTGCTGCCTGCTGAAATTGCAGATGTCATGGACATCATTGAAAGGCGGGTCATAGAACGTGTGCCAGCGGCTTACCTGACCCATGAAGCCTGGCTGCAGGGTTATCCCTTTTATGTTGACCGGGGTGTCATTGTTCCCCGCTCTTTCATTGCGGAACTGATTGT
>JBJEXA010000048.1:0-3948 GCA_051885335.1 Oxalobacter sp.
AAAGACGGTCTGGTGATTGCCAGACGGACTGTTGCGAAATACCGTGACATCCTCAAGATTCCACCGGCAAGCCTGCGTAAAAGTCTCTAACAACGCACCTGATACCTGTTGGCATCCAGGAGCAATCGGTAAAAAAGAAGGAGAATTCCATGAACCTGACCATCAGCGGACACCATCTTGAAATCACACCAGCCATCCGCAGTCACGTTGAATCGAAACTTGACAGGATGAAACGGAATTTTGACGGTGTCATTGAAATAACGGTCCTGCTCGCCGTGGACAACATTTCTGACAAAGAAAAACGCCAACGGGCAGAAATCAACCTGAAACTCTCCGGAAAGACTTTGCATGCTGAAAGCACCGGTCAGGATATCTATGCTGCCATCGACACCCTGATGGATAAACTTGACAGACAGCTTATCAAGGCAAAAGCGAAAAACCGCAGCCATACCCGGGAATCCATCAAAGGCGCAGCAATCTGAAGCAGTAGCCCATCAAACCATGGAAGTGCAGCATAACAGCCTGCACTTCCCGTTTATCTCACCAGGTCATTGCAAGCATCCATGCTGGCAATGACCACTGAATATCACAACCATCACAAAGAAAGGGATCAGTCTTGTCAACTCCTGAAGGCATCCAGAAAATGTTTGAAAACATCTGCAATGACCTGGCGAAGAAACAGCCGGAAGATGTCCAAGCGATTGTCATCTATTCCTCAGCGGACAACCTGATCAGCATTGCACACACAGAAGATGAACAACGCTGCAATGAACTGCTGGATATGGCAATGCAAGCACTTGCCCAGCAAGACAAACGCCCACCGGACATTCCACTGCAGTGACCAGTATCCTCTGTCCCCATCTTGCAGGCCTTGTCATCAGACCAAGTATAGGCTGGTAAAATCACCTGAAACAACCTGATGGAAAACCATGTTCAGAAAACTGCTTCTGGTCCCATTGACCGTATTTACCTTCACTGCCTGGCCCATATTGGCAGAATCAGCTACAGAGCCTGATATCCAAGCAGGCTTGCCCTCCTTAGAACAACTGTCACAACAGGCGGGACAGGGGAACCGTGATGCTGCCTATCAGCTCGGAATAGCTTACTGGCAGGGGAAAAACGTTCCCCAAAATATGGCACAGGCCATAAAATGGTGGGAAAAAGCAGCAGAAAAAGGACATCCCATCGCCCAATTCCTGTTGGGAGCTGCCTACCATGACGGCAATGGCATCGGACAGGATGCGAGGAAATCCGTACAATGGTACCGGAAGTCCGCCAATCAATCCTATCCACCTGCTCAATATTACCTTGGACAGTCCCTTTTCAATGGAGAAGGTGTTCCGGCAAACACCGCGCAAGCCATCAACTGGTGGGAAAAAGCCGCTTCCCAAGGATACAGTCCTGCCCAATACCGCTTGGGAAACGCCCTTTATTTCGGTGAAGGCATCAAGCGGAACCCGCAGGCCGCCATCCAATGGTGGGAAAAAGCCGCTGAACAAGGCCATGAACATGCGCAACACCACACAGGTGTTGCCTACTATTATGGTGAAGGTGTTTCCAAAGACTATGCAAAAGCCGTGACATGGTTTGGCAAGGCCGCTGGAAAAGGCAATGCTGATGCAGGATTCCATATCGGTCTTGCCTATCAGGAAGGGCACGGCCTGCCCCGTAATGACAGAAAAGCCATCGAATGGCTTACCTGGGCCGCAGAACAAGGGCACAGCAGTGCCCAGAACCAGCTGGGCACTGCCTACAGCCTTGGGCAAGGCGTCTCCAAAGACAGCAGCCAAGCCATCCAATGGTGGACAAAAGCCGCAGAACAGGGGCATGCCGAAGCGCAGCGCAGGCTTGGCAACACCTACTTCTTTGGAGAAGGCATCGAGAAAGACCGTGAAAAAGCCGCTTTCTGGTATGCAGAAGCTGCCCGCCAATCCGATGCAACTGCCCAGTTCAACCTAGCATTCCTTTATGGGCAAAACAATAACAAAGCCATCGGCGACACCACTGCAATCGACCTCTACCGTCAAGCGGCCATACAAGGGAATGCAAAGGCACAGTTCAACCTGGGACTGGCCTATTACAACGGCAAAGGTATTCCCAAAGACCACCAGAAAGCCGTCGGCTGGTGGCATACTGCTGCACAACAGGGACATGCAAAAGCACAATTCTTCCTTGGATTGGCCTGTATGGGCGGAGAAGGAACCGAACGCAACCCACATCTTGGTGCCATCTGGCTTGCCAAAGCCGCTCAACAAGGCAATGTCCTGGCCATGCTCTCACTGGCCAATGCCTTCCGTGAAGGCAACGGTGTCAAAGTCAGCACCGTCAATGCCTACGTTCTGACCCGGGAAGCCGCCAGCCTTGACCCTGATGCCAAAGAACTGCAGAAAATCTTCCAGAAAGACCTGACAGAACAGCAACTCGACAAGGCTACCAGACTGACACTGCAGGATGTCCTTGCCCAAGTCCCAGCGCCTTGATCCCCATTTCAATTCCTGGAAAGCACTGCTGTTGCCTGCCAGAGCAGACTGTACCACCGCCTTGCAAGATCAAGATCCTGCAATCCAAAAGAAAGCCTTGCCATCCGTCCATCAGTAGCATGAACAGCCAGATGGATGTCACGGATAGATTCCTCATCCGCAACAGGCTGAAGAACAGGCATCTTCTTCTGAATGCCCTTCAAAACATTTCCCTCAATCGGCTTGTCCATTTCCCCTGACTGCCCGGTATGCGAAAAACCACCGACAGCTTCCCCATCAACAACCAGGTCCACCCGGCGAATATCCTGGTAACGGAAAACCGTCTTCATGATACTATCGTTCCTGCTATCCTCCACCTGAACCAAGGCAAGCAACTGGTTTTTCCGATCCAAGGCAATGGCATTGCAACGGTCGCCCGTCCAGCTTTTCTTATCCCATACAGGATTGACTGTCCAGCCACTGTCCAATGGAACCGGCTTCATTAACTCCCGTTCAATCCGTTCCTTCTGACTGTCCCAAACACCTGTCTTGCGGACAATCAGGAATCCTCCCAGCAACAGCAGGCAGACAATAATGGCAGCTTTAAAACCGGTCTGCATAGCCCGCTCCTGAAAAAAATGCGGGACCAATGCCCGCACCTTCACCTGCCCTCCTGTCAATGCACACCATCATCATGATTTTTTCAGCTTCCGTGACATCGGCACCGGACTTGCCCCAGATGCCATCATGGCCTCCAACAGGAGAATATGGTATTTCTCAGCGAGATTGATGCCATATTTGCCTGGTGAACAAGAAATGGTATGACCGCCAGAAACAGAGCGGACCCGAAGCTCAATGGACTTGATCTTCTGACTGTTCTGACGGAAATCATCCAAGCTGTTTTCCGGATGCCTGCCAGTAATCTTGCCTGCCCGGGCTTCCAAGACCGTCCTGCCGTCCAGAACCACTTCAGAACGGGTCATACTGGTGACAGGGATGGCACGCACATCAACTCTGTCACCTTTCTTCCTGCCAGCAGTAATTCCAAAAAACACACCATGCTCCTTGTCAAACGCCATCAGGTTGTTGTCCACATCTGTCCAGTCCTGCTCATACCAGACCGGTGTGATTGACTTGCCATCAATGGTCAGTGGATCCTTCAGGAGCTTTTCAATCCCCTTCTTCACAGAAGACTCTGAGAATCTGATATAAGCCATGGCAATGATGACAATTGCCGCCAGCGAACCGAAAATGATACAGGTAATCATAATGGATGTCGTACTGTTGCTGATGAATCTGGCAAGGATACCGCAAAAAAGCATCATTGGCGATTGCCAACGACCGTCGTCAATACCGGTTCCATAGAAAAAGAGAGCTGTAAAGCTCCCTTTCCAATAATCTTGGTCGGGGCGAGAAGATTCGAACTTCCGACCCCTTGCACCCCATGCAAGTGCGCTACCAGGCTGCGCTACGCCCCGAAAAGCAGGCA
>JBJEXA010000049.1:0-3928 GCA_051885335.1 Oxalobacter sp.
GAGCATCCTGAAATTGCAGCAGGTTTGACAAGGGCCATTCTGAAAGCATCTGCTTGGGTTCAGGCGCATCCTGAAGAGGCTGCCAAAATCCAACTCGATAAGAAATACGTTGCAGGGAACCTTGAGTTCAATACTAAGCTGCTCAAGGGCTATAGCTTCAAGCCTTCTGTACAGGGTGGGTACGATGCGGTTTACCAAAATGCCAAGGAGTTTGCACAGATTGGTCTTATCAAGAAGGAGACAGACCCCAAGGTATTTGCAGACAATGTCTATCTGTTCCAGAAAGGTGTTCCAGACAGCTATACGGCTGCTGACGTGGCAAATGTGAAGTAACCAGGTGGAAGTGCCATGTTTTTCCATGGCACTTCCTGAAAGTGGGGTTTCAGGTTTTGTAGATGGAATCCTAGTACAGGAATGATTCAGAAAGCATTGATATGACAAGGAATGATATCAGGAATAATGCTCCCATTGATGACCAGTCCACATGGGGGTTTGGGACACAATGCATCCAGGCAGGGTTTGTCCCTGAAGTCGGGGGACCGCGTACACTCCCGATTTATCAGACAGCTTCTTATAAGTTTGAGGATATCGATCAGGTCGGTCGGCTTTTTTCCCTTCAGGAATCGGGTTTCAAATATATCCGGACGGGGAATCCGACATTTGCTGCCTTTGAGCAGAAACTGGCATTGCTGGAAGGCGGTGTCGGAGCGGTTTCGACGTCTTCAGGCCAAGCGGCAGTCCTGCTTGCGACAGCCAATCTGGTCAAGGCAGGCGACCATATTGTTTCTGCCAAAACGGTTTACGGTGGTTCTTATGTCCTGTTTGGCACCAGGCTGAAAAACCTGGGGGTGGAGACGACTTTTATCGATCCAGAAGATCCCATTGAAGAACTGCGGAAAGCGTTCCGGCCAAATACACGACTGCTTTTCGGTGAAACCATTGGCAATCCTGCCCTGAATGTCCTGGATTTTGAGAAACTGGCAGAATTGGCACATGAATTTGATGTGCCGTTTATGGTGGACAATACATTGGCAACACCTTTCCTGTGCAAACCGTTCCAGCATGGTGCGGATGTCGTTGTCCATTCAGCGACAAAATATATCGGTGGGCAGGCGACCTCATTGGGCGGTGTGGTGATTGATGGCGGTTCCTACAACTGGAACAACGGCAAATTCCCCGATTTTGTCGAACCTGACCGTCTTTATGCGAACACATCTTATTGGAATCAGTTCGGGAATGCCGCTTTCATCAACAAGGCGAAAGCACAGTATCTAAGGGATTTCGGGATGACACTCAGTCCATTCAATGCTTTCCTGCTGAACCTTGGTCTGGAAACACTGCATCTGAGGATGCTCCGTCACTGTGAGAATGCCCTTGCATTGGCGGAATACTTGGAAAAACATTCTCAGGTCAACTGGGTGGTTTATCCGGGACTGAAAAACCATCAGAGTTTTGGTCGGGTTAAAAAGTATTTCAATTACAACGGGGCAAGTGGTGTCCTGACATTCGGGCTGAAAGGTGGTATTGATGCCATCCGTCCGTTTATCAAGGCATTGAAGATCGCTTCTCTGGTGGTTCATGTCGGTGATGCCCGTACGATGGTGTTGCACCCTGCATCAAGTACACATGCCCAGCTTTCTCCTGAAGAACGGCTGGCCGCCGGTATCCCAGAAGATATGATCCGGGTCTCCGTTGGGATTGAGGACGCGGAGGATATCATCCGTGATTTTGAACAGGCGCTGCAGGCCGCCAGACAGGAATGAAAGATGAAGATACAGGTCAATACAAAGCATTATCTGAATTTACCAGATAGTCCGCAAAGGATTGCTGAAACACTGGCTATCAATGTTTCAAACCATGCGTATCTGCCAAAGACAGAGGATCTCAGCAGTGACTGGGTTGCCTATATTGCTGTACCGGCATTTAAACTGATCCGCAGGCAGTATGGCAGGGCGGTTCCTGCATTCTGTTCAATCGGCACAGGCTCTGGTCTTGATGTCCTTGCCGCCATTGAACTGCTTGGCGCTGAACGGGTGGGGTTCACCGATCTTCAGCAGGATGTCGTTGCTACTGCTGCAAAGAATATCAGGCAGAATCTTCGAGGCAATGAGGATGTTATATTGGAATATGGTGCCGGTGACCTGCTGTCTCCTTTATGTGGTCAACCACGTTATGACGTGATTTATGAAAACTTGCCTAATGTGCCATTGGCGATAGATGCTGAAATCACAGACAGTCGGAACAGCGGACATTTCTTGGAAAAACGCGAAGAGGCAATTCCAGGACTGGTTCATAGGCAGATGCTTGACCTGCATTATCTCGCCTTGATTCAGGCAAAGGGGTATCTGAAAGAAGACGGTGCAGTTTATTCGACTTTGGGTGCACGTGTTGGCTTGGATATTTTCAGGGAATTGGGCAGTCTGGCAGGTTATGATGCTGAAATCTTCACCTATACATGGAAAGTCCAAGCTGAAGCAGAAGATGTCCTGACCGGTTATGCCAGGCAGGAAAGGGATGGGTTTGGTCCCTTCCATTTCTACCGTGTGGCAGACTTGAAAGCTGTTTTTGCTGGTATTGATGTTGAAACGTCCGGCATCCGTGCCTTTGAATTGGAAAAATCCCTTGCATCGAAACAGCTTTCAGCGGTTGAGGCATTGTCTGCCTGGAAGCGGGGTGAAGAAATCGGGCATACGGTTGCCGTGTTGAAATCCTCGCCAAGACGATAAGCTGGTAGGAAAGGGCGTATCCGTGAAAGATGTTGGAATTGAGAAAGTCATTGAGACGGCCCGCCTTGTCCTGTCAGGACGTGCGGCAGCTAAGGATGCTATCGGCGAAGAAGCTGCCAAGATGCTGAATCTGGACATTCCTGCACCGACAGGAGCCTTTTCCAAAAGCAGTTTCCCGATTACAGCATTCATCGGGGAGGCACTCAGGCACGGGGTTCCTGAAACGCAGCCTGTGTTGGATGTGCTGGCAGCGGTACTTTCAAGCCTGCCTTGGAAGTACAATTATGAACCGCGTGAAGACATGCCTGATCTGGGGATGAAAATGGCATGGGGGGAAATCATCGGTCCTGAGGCCCCTTATCAATGTGACAGCTTTTGTTTCGGGTTTACGCTGATTGCGCCAAACAGTCTGTACCCGGCGCATTACCATCCGGCGATTGAGCTGTATTATGTGCTGTCCGGTACAGCTGAGTGGATGCTGGAAGGCAAGACGGCGTTACAGAAACCAGGTACTTTCATCCTTCATCCTGCCAATGCAGTTCATGCTATGCGGACAGGAAAAGAACCACTGCTTGCCATGTACACATGGAGCGGTGATGATGTTGTGACGCTTTCTGAGTATGTTCAGAGAAAGCCATAAAGGAAATAATAGCCAGCATTAAGATTTCCGTGTTTTCAGGGAGAAAACAGTTCTTCCTCCGGAAACCGTTTTTCAGGAGACAGTATCATGTCCCATATTGTGGGTGACGCATGTGTGCTTTGTAAATTCACAGATTGTGTGGAAGTGTGTCCTGTCGATGCTTTTCATGAGGGCCCCAATACATTGGTGATTGATCCTGATGAATGTATCGACTGTGCAGTCTGCGTGCCGGAATGCCCGACTGAAGCCATTTTTGCAGAAGACGATGTTCCCGAGGAGCAGCTTGCCTATATTGCCATCAATGCCGAGATGGCTCGGAAATGGCCAGTCATCACACGCTCCAAAGAGCCGATGCCCGATGCTGAGAAATGGCAGGATGTCGAGAACAAGATTGTCCATCTGATCAGGGATTGACCCATATCCAGCAGAAAGAACCTTTCCGCACCTCAGGGAGAGGGGAGGGTAATGCCAGGAGAAAAGGATTTTATTATTGAACTGAATTGTTTTGAATTGAACAGGAATGGAACCAGAAAACCAAAAAGATACATCAGACAACCACTCA
>JBJEXA010000050.1:0-3916 GCA_051885335.1 Oxalobacter sp.
AACGGTATTTTCGTCCGTTTCATGGAACATACCTACAACACCGAAATCTCCGTCCTTGACTGGATGAAACTGGGTGTCCCCCTGATGCTGACCATGCTGCCTTTGACCTGGCTCCTTTTGAACAAAATCCTCTTCCGTGACCAGATTGAAGAAATCCCTAATGGACGTGAATGGATCAACAATGAAATCCGGAAAATGGGCGCAATGTCCCGTGGTGAGAAACTGGTTTTGGGCATCTTCCTCCTGACAGTCATCCTCTGGATTTCCAGCCCCTACATCAAGATGATTGCCCTGTCCAACGGTGTGCGGCCTTTTGCCGGCATTTCAGACGCATCCATTGCCATCTTCGGCGGGCTGCTGCTTTTCCTCATGCCACTCAACCTGAAGATGAACCAAAGGACATTGACCTGGGAACACTGCCGTCAGTTGCCACTGGGGCTGCTGCTGCTTTTCGGTGGCGGTCTTTCGATGGCGGCGGCCATTTCCAAGACCGGTTGTGATGGTCTGTTGAGTGCACAGGCAGCCGCTTTGGCCGGTATGCCAAGCTTCATCGTCATCCTGGGCATTACCGCACTGGTAGTCTTTGCAACCGAAATCACATCCAACACCGCCTTGGCAGCCACCATGATTCCATTGCTTTCTGTTGCAGCAGAACCCATCGGCATCTCACCGGAAATCCTGCTGCTCGCTACGACTTTCGGAGCATCTGCCGCTTTCATGATGCCTGTCGCCACACCACCGAACGCCATTGTGTTCAGCACCGGTCATATCCGGATCGGTGAAATGATTTATGCCGGCCTCTGGCTCAACCTGATTTCCATTGTCGTCATCGCCATCTTCTGCTGGTTCGGCAGTGGTTTAGTCTTCAGCTGACTGGACGGGCAACCGCTTCATCTGCCTTGAAACACATCATCCAACGTCATGCTGTCGCCCCTGGCAATCTCTTCTGCCGACAGGTTCTTCCGGAGTGCCCGCAGCACATCTGCTGCCTCAACATCATCAGATGGCAGCTGATGCCAGACAACATAGGCATACAGATTGTTCTGGGCAACACCCCTTCCTTCGATATAAGAATAGCCCAGACATCTCAAGGCAAACCCGCTGCCCTGTTCCGCAGCCTTCTGCCACCAGTAAACCGCCTTCCGGTTGCTGATCGGCACGCCCATACCCAAATCATAAGCACTGCCCAGCGAAGTCTCTGCTTCCATCAATCCCTGCTCCGCTGACTTTACCAGCCAATAAATCGCCTTTGCCTCATCCTTGGCGACACCTGCCCCTGTCTGGTATGAACGCGCAACATCGTACTGTGCCTTGGCATCACCTTCCACCGCCGCCTTCAGTGCCTGCGAAAACCCCTCTGAAGAAGCAGGAGTATCCGCAAAAGAAAAAGACCCCTCAAACAGCAACATCAATACCAGCAGAACAGAAGCAATACGGACTTTCATAGCAGTTCCTTTCCCTCCCTTCCAACCATAGTCAGATTGACCATCATAGCCCAACCTGACAGAAACGGCATCTCAAACCATCCCTGCCCCAATTATCATCTTCCATTAAAATAGAAGCATCAAGCCCGTTCAAATGGATGCATCCCTATGTCTGATACCCCTTTTTCGCCAGAAATACTTGAGACCCTTGTCCAGAAACAGGATATCCTGCCTGACTGCTCCCTATGGCTGCTGGATATCAGGAAACTGCCTGTCCTGATGCCGGAAGACATTGTCAGCATTCTGCATGAAAGCGCTGTCATCCGTTACAGCGAACTCAGCCGGAAACAACGCCGCACCCAGTTTGTGGTTGGCAGGCTGCTGACCAAATACGCCATTTCGCAGCTGCTGAACCGGCCGATAGACGGACTTGCCTTGATTGAACGCCGAAGCAATACCCCTCAGCTACGGGCGATGCCACCCCTGACAGATCCCCTTTATTACAGTCTGGCATACCGCTATGACCACGCCGTCTGTGCTATCAGCCATTCACACTTGACAGGACTGGATATCGAAGTGGTAGATACAGCACGCGAAATCGCCACACCACCAGAAACAGCATTCAATACCCATGAAAACGCCTGGCTGTCATCCCTGCCGCCCAATGAATGGCATCGAGGCTACTATGAATTGTGGACACGCAAAGAAGCCTGCTACAAACTGCTTTCCAGCAAGCATGGCGGTATCCACGATGACCTGTTCTGGCAGACAGACTGCCTCTCTGACAGCCGCTTTGTCTGGAAAACCCTGCAACAGCCAGAAGACCTGTTGATCACCGTTTGCCAGGCAGACCCGGCTGTTGGATTCACCCTGACACAATCATCGTCTTACAATCTGGACAATGCACTGGATATTTTCAGACGATGATGACCGAAAACACAAAGGGAAAAGAAATGACTGAACCCGAAAAACCAGACGCAGGACTTCCTGATGACTGCTGGGATAAAGCCGTCAAACCGCTTAAGATTCAGGACAGTCATTGAGAAACGCCTTACCCGCAGGAACCCACTATGGCGAAGCAGATCAGAAGCCCCTTGTCAGTCATCAAAAGCTACTTCAATGCCCTGCCCGACAAACAGCGTGAACAGGAAACCATTGAACAGATCAGTACAAACGCCGTTTTCCGGGGTGTCCGCCTATGGGCGCTGATTTTCGCCATCTTCATTGCCTCCCTGGGCCTGAACATCAATTCCCAGACAGCGGTTATCGGTGCCATGCTCATATCGCCCATGGTCGGTCCCATTCTCGGAATGGGCCTTGCCATCGGCATCAACGACCTGGACCTGCTGAAACGCTCCATCAAGAACCATCTCATCTCAACCCTGATGAGTGTGTTGACCGCCACAGTATATTTCATCATCACCCCCTTGGCAGACGCAGGGGACGAACTGCTTTCCTACACATCGCCAACCCTTTATGACATTCTGATTGCATTGGGTGGTGGTGCAGCCTGTATCCTGGCACTGGCAACCAAAGACAAAGGCAACATCATTGCGGGGGCCGCCGTTGCCACAGCATTGATGCCGCCGCTCTGCACGGCAGGCTATGGGATTGCCATGGGAAACCTGCCTTATTTCCTCGGTGCCTTTTACCTTTATTTCATCAACATGGTATTCATCTGCCTGGCAACATTCATTGGCGTCAGGATGCTGAGATTCAAACGGAAAATGCGTGAAGACAACACAACCGTGGTGAAACTGCACCGCTCCATCATCGTGATTGTCATCCTGACCCTGCTGCCCGCCGCTTACCTGACCTACAGCATCATCCAGAAAAACATTTTGAACAGCAATGTGACAAAATTCGTCAAAAAAGAACTTTCCTTCCAAGGCACAGAAATCATTTCACAGAAAATCGATGAAGAAAAAAACATGCTGGATATCGTCGCAGTCGGCAAGAGAATCACCGATGAGGCGACCAACAGTGCCCGTGAAAAAATGACCTATTACAACCTGAATGGATATGGATTGCGCATCATCCAGGGAACACAGGCAGAAGACCAGCTTCTGACAAAGAAAGGACGGAATGACGCCGGCATCTCCAGCGAAACCAATGAAATCCTCCTGCAACAGTCCGCAGAAATCCAGAACCTTGAAAATAAACTGGCATCCTACAAACGGTATGAAACCCTCGGGCAGGAAATCAGCAGAGAAATCAAAGTCCTTTTTCCTGCTGTCAAAAGCATCAGCCTGACCACTGGCATCGACAACAAAACCGATACCGATGCGTCATCCAACTACGTTCTTGCACTCGCCGGACTGTCCCCAACGGGAAAATTCAACCATACAGACCGCACCCGATTGAAAAACTGGCTGACAGCCCGGTTACAGGTGGATAACCTCAGATTGGTCTGCACCGTGGACAGGAAGGACTGATGCCAGTCATCCATTTGTGGTGGATGACTGGTTTTCATAAGCCAGGAACAGGTTTAT
>JBJEXA010000051.1:0-3902 GCA_051885335.1 Oxalobacter sp.
AACAGCGACACTGACATTTTCAGCCGATGCAACAGCAGCTGCAGCAGCCAGCATCAGGCCAACAAGGATTTTGGGCAGTTTGATGGTTTTCAGCATGGTAATCCCTTTCGCTATTCATAACAGGAATAGCGATTATAACACCATAGTCTGAGGAAATGAAATACCATACAATGACACTGTTCTAATGGGTCAAGGATTTACGATGAGTGATTCTGCTTCTCTAGCCAACGCCTTCAGCAATACCCTGTCCGACAAGCGTATCGAGGTGCTCCGTAAAATCGGAGAAACCGGTTCCATCTCTCAGGCCGCCCGTGAAAACGGCATCAGCTACAAAGCTGCCTGGCAGGCGATTGATACCCTGACCAACCTCACAGGGGTGACACTGGTTGAAAAAGCGGTTGGTGGAGTCGGTGGCGGTGGTGCCCGGCTCACCGAAAACGGTTTCCGTCTGTTGGAAATCGCCAGTGTGCTGGCAGAAAGCCGCAACGATGTCCTCAAACAGTTTAGCGGTATCGGAACAGCTGACCGCCCGCACCGTGTATCAACCCTCAGTATCCGCACCAGCATGCGCAATTACCTGCCATGCCATGTCACCGGACTGAAAATGAACGGACAGGTTGTCCGGGTCTGCCTGGCAGTGGTTGATGATGTTCCAGGGATGGTTTCGCGCATCACCCGGACCAGTGCAGAACTGCTGGGATTGGAAGCCGGGCTTTCCGTCATCGCCATGTTCAAGGCAATGGCTGTTAAAGTATCCGATAATGACCCAACCGCCCAAATGACATCGACAAACAGCCTGCAGGGGACCGTAACCCGTGTATCCCGTGGCAGCAGTGGAGATGAAATCACCCTCGAACTGCAACCAGGCCTGCAGGTAGTCGGCTTTGCCACTTCTGAAAAACGTTTTGATATCGGTGACCGGGTTTACGCAACCGTGGATGAATCAGCGGTTGTCGTGGCACTGCCCTGACGGTTACCAGGATTGTCCTCATGGAAAAGTACCAGACCGCTTCAACATTGCCCATCCAGCGTCAGAAAAAAGGGTCACTGACAATCGGGACGGATACTGTGGCGGAAGAAGTGCCTGTTGCACTGGTCTATAACGGTATTTCCCATGCAGTCATGCTGGCAACCCCAGACGACCTCGAAGATTTTGCCATCGGCTTTTCCCTGACCGAAGGGATTGTCAGCACCGCCAGAGATATTTACAGCATTGACGTGGTGGAAGCCTTCAACGGCATCCGTGTTGAGATTGAGATCGCCAGTGAGCAGTTCATACATCTGAAGGAACGCCGCCGCAACCTGACCGGTCGAACCGGCTGCGGGCTCTGTGGTACCGATTCACTGGCCCAGGCGGTCAAGGTCCTGCCCAAACTGACAAAAACACCTTCTGTCGCCATCACCGTCATCCTTGCCGGCTTCACCCAGATGGAAACCCGGCAAACCCTGAAACAACAGACCGGGGCAACCCATGCCGCTGCCTGGCTGTCTGACAATGGAACCGTCTCCCTGATCCGTGAAGATGTCGGCAGGCACAATGCACTGGATAAACTCATCGGTGCCCTTCAGGCCCAACAGCTTGACCGTTCAGCCGGAGCCGTCCTCGTGACCAGCCGCGCCAGTTATGAAATGGTGCAGAAATGCGTGATGGCAGACATTCCAACTTTGGCTGCCGTCTCAGCGCCAACCGCCCTGGCTGTCCATATGGCAGAACAGTCCGGCCTGCTGCTGCTCGGTTTCGTCCGAGGGCAGGACTATACCGTTTATGCCAACAGTCAACGTCTGATCCGCTGACAGAACAGCTTTCCCAAATCCCGAAAAACAGCAGGAAAAACCGCAGTATAATGGCTTGTTTTCATCAGTGCCATTTAGAGACAAACCATGAAATTTGAAACCTTAGCCGTCCATGCTGGTTACACACCAGACCCGGTCACCAAATCAGTGACTGTCCCCATCTACCAGACCGTTTCCTATGCGTTCGACAGCGCACAGCACGGTGCGGACCTGTTTGACCTGAAAGTCCCTGGCAACATCTATACCCGCATCATGAACCCGACAACGGATGTCTTGGAAAAACGGGTCGCCGCACTGGAAGGCGGTGTTGGTGCCTTGGCGGTCTCATCCGGCATGACCGCTGTCATGTACGCCATCATGACCATCGCTGAGGCCGGTGACAACATCATTGCCTCTTCCACCCTGTATGGTGGCAGCTACAACCTGTTTGCCCACACCTTCCCACAATACGGCCTTGAAGTCCGTTTTGCCGATCCATTGAAAGACGATGATTTCTCAGCACGGATTGATGACAGGACCAAAGCCATCTACTGTGAATCGGTTGGCAATCCCCTGGGCAACATCACCGATATTGAAAAACTGGCAAAAATCGCCCATGCGCATAACATTCCACTCATCGTGGACAATACCGTGCCCAGCCCCTACCATTGCCGTCCGATTGAGTTCGGTGCTGATATCGTTGTCCATGCATTGACTAAATCCATGGCGGGTCATGCCAACAGCCTGGCTGGTTGCATCGTAGACAGCGGCAAATTCAACTGGAAATCCAACCCGAAAAAATTCCGCCGTTTACAGGAACCCGATGTTTCTTATCATGGTGTCGTCTATACCGACGTCTTCGGTGAAGGGGCTTACATTGCCCGTGCCCGTGTCGTGCCCCTGCGCAATACCGGCGGGGCCCTCTCCCCGATGAATTCCTGGCTGATCCTGCAGGGGATTGAAACATTGCCATTGCGCGCCGACCGTGCTTCAGAAAATGCGTTGGCGATTGCAGAATTCCTCAACAGCCATCCGAAAGTTTCCTGGGTCAACTGTGCGGCATTGGAAGGACACCGTGACTATACCCTCTGCCAGAAATACATGGGCGGCAAGGCACCGAGCATCCTGTCATTCGGGGTCAAGCCTTCTGCCGGTGTTGGTCCCCGCGAAGCCGGTGCGAAAGTATTGGATGCCGTCAAACTGTTTACCCGGCTGGTCAACATCGGAGATACCCGTTCACTGATCACCCATTCTGCTTCGACCACCCACCGCCAGCTCAGTCCTGAAGAATTGGCGAAAGCCGGGGTCAGTGAAGATATGATCCGCCTGTCGGTCGGCATTGAAAACATTGATGACCTGCTGGCAGACCTCGACCAGGCATTGGCAGCAGCCTAAGACAAACATCCCCATCAATCAAACACGATGGGGGAATATATGCTGAATGTTTATTGAACGGCAATCCTGATTTATGGGATTGCCGTTTTAGATGGTGATTTCACACCGCATGCTTCGAAACCCATTCATGCATGACATCGTTTACATGTGTCTGCCATCCTTTGCCAGTTGCCCAAAATGCTTCTACGACATCAGCATCAAAGCGGATGGCTGTCTGGGCTTTAACAGATTTTTCTGTGAACCACGGGCTCGACGCAGTTTTTTTCTGCAACCCCAAAGTCCAAAATCCTCAAATTCAAAGTAACGGTTCAGCCAGTCCATTTCCATCCTCTCCCATAAGAAATACCAAAAAACATTGGTTCTCCTGACAAAAAAGACGTTTTTTAACGTTGTTCGGTGCCTCTATGTGAACAATTTACAACAAACTGCACGTTTGGCGTGACAAAAAGGGGGGGGGAGATAGAATTTTCCGTGCCCGAGAGGCCTCTGTATCAGCTGATAATCCAGATGCCTCTTTGGAATTCAAGATTTATCTACATGTAGATCGACCTTCTAAAAAGGGAAACTAAAATGAAAAAAACTCTTATTGCTTTAGCTGTACTTGGCGCTGCCGCTGGCACCGCTTATGCACAGTCCAACGTCACCATCTATGGTGTCGTTGATACTGGTTATGTGAAGAAAACCGGCGCTGATACCGGCATGGACGAAAACGTCAACTCCCGTATCGGTTTCAA
>JBJEXA010000052.1:0-3870 GCA_051885335.1 Oxalobacter sp.
CATCCTTGAAAAAGATAGACATATCTACATGCACATCTTATGATAGCTTACGGATATCTACCTTATCACTTATCCTGTCTCCACTGTCTCTCTGACCCTGGAATGCCTCTATACGAATACCCAGACCGCATATTTATGCTGTTTATCGCATAGTTTTCAAGAGAGGCAATACCACTTTCTGCATGTCCGCATGACACCTGATGGTGATTGCGATGACTTTGCCTGTGATGTCAATTTGGATATTTATATCAATGGCAAAAAACAGCAGTATCTTTTCTTACGCCGGATTTATAATTGATGCGTTTTTGACAGAAGCCGTTTTTCTAGGAGTTTTTATGAGTGATGTTGGCGCAATGAATACAGCGGATTGGTATTGCCAGAAAGTTCAGGAGGGTGGCGAGTTCCGTCAAGATGCTTCTTACCGTGAAATCCGGAAGGTTGCAGTTGACCTTCAGGTCATGGGGGATATGATGAAGGCAGTTTTCGAAGACGGTTCCCAGATGATTTTTCCAGCGTCTCTGCTCCGCTGAGTCGTTTGGTATGTTGTGTTTTTTACCTTTTCGTCTTAAAAAAAGGAAGCCATGCAATTTTAGGTTGCATGGCTTTTAGCTTTTCAAGATAACAACTTATGCAGCAGGTTGCAGGACATTGTCTGCCGCATCTGCCAAGCGCCCTTTGAGTTTGGTGTATTCTTCTGCAAGGTATTTTTCAGCCCATTTCTGATCATCGATTTTTTCGATACGGACAGCACTGTATTTATATTCCGGTGTCTTGGCATAGGGATCAAAATGCTCAACGGTCAGTTCATTGCAGGCACCGATCCACCACTGATAAGTCATATAGATGGCCCCTCGGTTTGTCCGTTCAGTGACATAAGCTCGGGTGATGACTTTACCACGGCGCCCTTCAACCCAAATAAGTTCCTGATCCTTGATATCCAGTTCCTTGGCATCAATTGGGTTGATCTGCGCAAACCCCGGTTCATCGGCTAATGTTGACAAGGCAGGGCAGTTCCCAGTCATAGAGCGGCAGGAATAATGCCCGACTTCACGGACAGTACTCAGAATCAGCGGGAACTGCTCATCAATCAGATCATACGGTGGTCGCCATTCAGCAGGAATCATCTGTGCTCTGCCATTTGGTGTCAGGAACTTACCACCACGGTACATCCAAAGACTGCCTGGATCATCCAGTGTGCGGCATGGGAAAGAGACATAACCCAATCCTTCCATTTTTTCATAAGTCGCACCATAGAATAGCGGGCACAGTTCCCGGATTTCGTCCCAGATTTCTTTCGTGTTGTTATAGTGCATTGGATAGCCCATAGCTGTTGCCATCAGACTATGGATTTCCCAGTCATGTTTGGTACCTTCAGGCGCTTGGATAGCTGTGTACATCCGCTGGAATCCCCTGTCTGCTGCCGTATAGACACCATCATGTTCACCCCATGAGGTTGCAGGGAAGACTACATCCGCTTCAGCAACGGACTTAGTCATGAAGATATCCTGGGCAATGAACAGTTCAAGCTGTGCATAAGCATGGCGGACAGCATTGAGATCCGGTTCAGTCTGGAAGGGGTCTTCGCCAAACAGATAAACAGCCTTGATTTTTCCTGTTTCAATGTTGTGACAGACTTCCGTAATCGGAATGCCTTTTTCAGCCGGCAGCTTTTCAACGCCCCATGCTTTTTCAAACTTGGCCCGGATTTCGGGGTCTGTAACGGATTGGTAGCCTGGGAAACGCCCTGGAAGAACTCCCATATCGCAGGAACCTTGGACATTGTTCTGTCCACGGACAGGACCGACACCAACATTCGGCTTGGCAAGGTTGCCAGTCATTGCTGCAATATTCGACAGCTGGATGCAGGTCTCAACCCCTTGTCCCCATTGGGTGACACCCATGCCCCAGAGAATGGTGGCTGTTTCTGCAGATGCGTACATTCGGACGGCTTCTCGAACCAGGTCCGGATCAAGACCTGTGATGTCAGCCGTGTTCTCAGGCGTATATTTCTTGACAGTTTCCCAAACTTTTTCAAAACCATCACAATGGTCTTCGATGAATTTCCGGTCAATCAGGTTCTCTTCAATCAGGACATGTTGCATTGCATTGCAGAGTGCAACATTGGAACCGTTTTTCAATTGAAGATGAAGGTCCGCAATCCTTGCTGATTCAATCACACGAGGGTCAACAACGATGATTTTTGCCCCTTTCTCTTTCGCCTTGATGACACGGCGGGCAACAATTGGATGCGAGTCTGCCGGGTTATAACCGAAAATCAATATACATTTCGTGTCTTCAATCTCGACAATGGAATTGCTCATTGAGCCGTTGCCCAATGTCTGGTCTAATGCTTCAACAGAAGGACCATGACAGACGCGTGCGCAATGGTCTGTGTTGTTGGTTCCAATAACCGCACGGGCGAATTTCTGGGCAATGTAATTGGCTTCATTGCCAGGTCCCCGGGCGCAACCACTGACAAAAATGGAATCAGGACCATATTTTTCCTTGATTTCCATCAGTTTGGAACTGGCAAAACGGATGGCCTCATCCCAAGAGACTTCTGTAAAGGGTTCCCCCCGTTTATAACGGACAAGTGGACGGGTCAGACGCGGGGTCAGGATCCGGGTGTCATTCAGGAATTCCCAACCATAATAACCTTTCAGACAGAGCTCTCCCTGATTGGTGAAACCATTGGCTCCCTCAGCCTTGATGATTTTATTTTTTTCCACATCGACTGTGAATTCGATTTTGCAGCCTGATCCACAGTATGGGCAGACCACCAATGATTTTTTCGTTGTCATAAGTCCTCCGGACACTCTTGGAAGAGATTGGAAATGGATCTTTGGTTACAACAGTCCGACTTACTGTCTATCTCAGTGCTTCGGGAGGCATGCTGAATGCAGATTTCTCCTGTTTTTCTTTGGTCCTTGCTTCAAGGGCAGAAATGTCAATGAGTTGCAATGCTTTGGTTGGGCAGACTTTCACACACTGAGGACCTTCTGGAATGTCGATACACAGGTCACACTTATGAGCAACACGGACGGTTCCCTTGACAGTAAGCGGACCCAGGTTTGCCTGTTTGATCGGTTTTGTGACAACCTGCATGGCACCAAACGGACATGCCAATACGCAGGACTGACAGCCAATACAGCGCTCAGCCACAATCTGAACCGTCCCATCCCGATAAATCAGGGCATTGGTCGGGCAGACACGGACACATGGCGCATTTTCACAGTGATGGCACTGAACGGGAGCTGACATTTCCAACCCTTTGATGACTTTCAGACGGGGATGGAAATTTTCAGGGGTCAGATCGTTTTCGGCGCCAGTTGGATGTCCGAGCACACATGCGACTTCACAAGTTCTGCAGCCAATACATTTATCTGGATTTGCAATAACAAACCGATTCATTATTCTGTCTCCTGCCAGTAAAGGCTTTTGGGAAAATTCATTATAACGGTCACAGATCCGGTCCATTTTTATCAGAGGATGCCAGTCAACCCCAGCAGGAAAACCTGGATACAGGCCGTTTGTTTATACTATGCCAAGTCATATTATATGCCATGCTGTAAAATTCTGTGTGGCTTATCGACCGCCAATGTCTCTGTCTTGTCAGTTTTTTGTGATGATTTGGTGTTAATATAAAATAATTGAAGAAAATGCCCGGATTGCATCCATTGACAATAAAAATATCGGGCGGAAAAAGACTGAAAATCACCTTTCTGGCAGACTGGCATCATTATGGCAAAAGAAGAGAGAGAAGTACCTAAACCAACCTGTCCGGTTACGGATATGTTGGAGGTTCTGCGCACACAGCTGCATACTGGCGGTCTCCTTCCGGAGACAGTCCGTCCTGCTGTTGCTCGTGTC
>JBJEXA010000053.1:0-3853 GCA_051885335.1 Oxalobacter sp.
TGATTTTCTTTTTGGTTCTGAGATTGGACGGATGGTTGCGGTATCCTGCCCTGATACTGGTTTCATTCTTGGGTACTGTTCATCTCACCAGTGCAAAAATCTATAAGAGCCTCCTGCATTATGGCCAGATTGCTTCTGCTATGGAAACAACAGGCAGTGAGACAGCAGGCTATCTCCAGTTTGTCGGTTTCTTCCCACTTTTCGCTTTTGTCGGTTTTATCCTGATTTTTTGGGTATTGACACGGAAAACCTCACGCACAGGGTGGTTTGGCCTGGTTGTGTTTGTCTGTCTGTCATTCGCCCCTGTTGCTGAACTGATTTTTTTCGCTGCAATCGGGGAAAAATACAGTCAGTCCTATGAGTTCCTGCGTTTCCCTGCTGAAAAGATGAAGGACCGTTATATCAATTCGCTGGTTTACCGTTATCCAACGATGATCGGTCAGTACTTTTCCATCCGGAACCGGATGATGGATGCAGGAGACAAAGAGCGGACATTGCCGGCAGGCGTTTCTCTACCTGCCTGTGTTGCAGGTGATGATGTTCCCCGTAGGATTGTCATCGTCCTGGGAGAAAGTGACTGGCGGGCACATCATGGTGCCTATGGCTACCCATTTGGAACAGATCACTTCATGATAGAACGACGGAAAGACCAGGCCCATACGGCCCTTTTTACGGCAATTGCACCATCAGCGGTCACTCGTGAGGCTGTTCCCAGGGTGATGACATTTGCGACAGCTCGTGATATGGAGCCATTTACAGAGAATATGGGCATTGCTGATATGGCGAAACATGCTGGATATCAGACCAGATGGTTCTCACGCCAGAATATGGATGGCATCTATGACACCTTGGTAAGGGTTGTCGCTCAGCAGGCAGAAAAGACCGTTTATTTCGATGATGGGCGCGATGAAGTGCTGGTTACACCATTGGTAGCTGATTTCAATGACAGAAAACAGCTGTTGGTCATGCACATCTGGGGTGGACATATGTGGTACGAAGATCGCCATGATGATACCGACTATCAGCGGGCATCCCGCTCACCAAAAGAATTCCGGCATTATGATGCAGCCATCGGGCATATCGACAGGGTGTTGGAACAGCTGACGAAACAAGGGGATAACAGGACACTGTTCGTTTATGTTCCAGATCATGGTGAAATCGTGAATCTCGGGCATGGGACAGCGGATTTGAAGGGCGCCCAGTTTGACATACCGTTTTTTGCTTGGTCGTCTAATGCCGCTTATATCATCCGTTTTCGTAAGGCAGTTAAACGGTATTCAATCAATGACGGCAAGCTATTCAACACCAGCGCCTTCCCGTTTGTCATGGCGGAAGTCATGGGATACCAGGTCACTGAAGAGGCCAGGGCGAAATCGCTGGAAGAATCGAACTATGTTTTCAATGTCGATGGATATGCTTATCCTCTCAGTGAGATCAAATGGTAATAAGCATGATAGATGCTATGCATATTTTATGGGGGAAAACGGCTTGGGATGTTATCATAAACATTTAGCATGAAATGTCTGCTGGGATTCCTATGAGCATTGCTGGATGATACCGGAATGCGTAAGGAGTTCTATCGGTCAACCCATCTGATTTCCAAGAGCTGAACGTGATTCCAGAACATTATCTGCCGGTATTCCTTTTTCTCCTGGCTGCATTGACATTCGGTATTCTTTCCCTGGTATTGGGGCGTGTCTTGGGCCCCCACCGTCCTGACACAGAGAAGAATTCTATCTATGAATGTGGCTTTGCCCCGTTCGAGAATGTCCATGCGAAATTCGACGTACGGTTCTACTTGGTAGCAATCCTGTTCATCCTGTTTGATGTAGAAACGGCTTTTCTGTTCCCTTGGGCTGCTTCAATGCGTGAATTGGGATGGCAGGCATTTATTATTGTGATGGTTTTCCTGATGGAACTGTTGGCAGGGTTTATTTATATCTGGAAAAAAGGGGCATTGGATTGGGAGTAATTTGTGGCGGTTGAAGGTCTGCAGGACAGGGGATTTGTCGTAACGACACTTGACAGTGCCATCAACTGGCTGAGGACAGGGTCGTTATGGCCAGTTTCCTTTGGTCTGGCATGCTGTGCAATAGAAATGATGCACAGCAGTGCCGCTCGTTATGACATGGACCGGTTCGGTACGTTTTTCCGGGCTTCACCACGACAGTCTGACCTAATGATTGTTGCTGGCACCCTCTGCAACAAGATGGCGCCGGCATTGCGCAAGGTCTATGACCAGATGGCGGAACCCCGTTGGGTGGTCTCTATGGGATCTTGTGCCAATGGTGGCGGTTATTATCATGATGCCTATTCAGTTGTCAGGGGGTGTGACCGGATTGTCCCTGTTGATATCTATGTTCCCGGTTGCCCTCCGACAGCTGAGGCCCTACTCTATGCACTTATGCAGCTGAGGGGGAAGATCAAACGGATATCGACCATAGTCCGTCGGTAGTAGAGGAGTTTTTATGCAGAGAAGTCCGGAAGAACTTGCAGGAAAACTCCAAAGCCGGTTTTCTAATGATGGTATTGGGATTACTCTGTCATTCGGAGAAGTGACGATGACAGTCCCTGTCGATGCTTATCAACGGATCATGCAGGTATTGCGGGATGATCTGGATTACCGTTTTGAGCAACTGATTGACCTGTGTGGTGTGGATTATCTGGGATACGGGGAAGAACCGTTGGCGCATCCCCGTTTTGCAGTTGTAATACACCTGCTTTCATTGATGCATAACAGCCGGTTACGTATCCGGGTATTTGCAGAAAATAATCAAGAGCCACAAGTGCCGTCCATTGTAACGGTTTGGCCGGCCGCCAACTGGTTTGAGCGGGAGGCCTTTGATCTCTACGGCATCCTCTTCGGTGGACATCCTGATCTGCGCCGCATTCTGACCGATTACGGGTTTACCGATCATCCATTCCGCAAGGATTTCCCAATACAGGGTTATGTTGAGATGCGTTATGACGAGACTCAAAAACGCATCGTTTATGAACCTGTCACCATGGTTCCCAGGGAAATCACACCACGTGTCATTTCTGGCAAGGGAGGTGTACATGGCTGAAATCCGCAATTACACCGTCAATTTCGGTCCTCAGCATCCCTCGGCGCATGGGGTTCTTCGCCTGATTCTTGAACTTGACGGGGAAACTATTGTTCGTGCTGACCCACATATCGGCATGTTGCACCGTGCAACTGAAAAGCTGGCGGAGAAACGCACCTATCTCCAAGCATTGCCTTATATGGATCGCCTAGACTATGTTTCCATGATGTGCAGCGAACACGCCTATGTCATGGCAGTCGAGAAAATGCTGGGCATTGATGTCCCTGTCCGGGCTCAGTATATCCGTGTGATGTTTGATGAGATCACCCGTATCATGAGCCATCTGCTGTGGATAGGTTCTCAGGCATTGGATATGGGGGCGATGGCTGTCTTCCTGTATGCTTTCCGTGAACGTGAAACCCTGATGGACTGTTATGAGGCAGCTAGTGGTGCACGGATGCATGCTGCTTATTATCGTCCTGGTGGTGTCAACCGTGACTTGCCGGATGAGATGCCAAAATACCGGAAAACCCGTTTTCAGAGTGAAAGACGGGTGACTTTCCTTAATGCAGGCAGGGATGGTTCTTTGCTGGACTTCATTGCGCATTTTGCAGAACGTTTCCCGAAATGCGTTGATGAATATGAAACCCTGCTGACAGATAACAGGGTCTGGAAACAGCGTCTGGTCGGTGTTGGTGTCATTTCACCGGAAGATGCTATAGCAAACGGTTTTACAGGACCGATGCTGCGCGGGTCAGGGGTTGCATGGGATCTTCGCCGGAAACAGCCATATGAAGTTTATGACAAAC
>JBJEXA010000054.1:0-3844 GCA_051885335.1 Oxalobacter sp.
AGATAGCCCTTCTACTTGAATAATGAACTGGTCTACTTTTTGGGGTAGGGTTCATGACCGTGGATGTTTCTTTGCAATGTGGTTGGCGAGTTTTGCCAATGTCTTGGTAGGAGCAATGCCGATGCAGACCGGGATGCTTAATTGCCGCATCATTTCATGGCGGATGGTGAATGCCTTATCCCAGACATGTTTGAATCCGGTCAGTTCGAGGAAAGATTCGTCAATGCTGTAACTTTCCTGGATGGGCGAGAAGGTTGCCAATAACCGTTTGACGCGGCTGCTCATATCGGCATACAGTTTGAAGTTGCTGGAGAAGGCAGTTATGGATTTATGGTATTTCTGAAGTTTGAACCACGGTTCTCCCATCTTGATGCCCATGGCCTTGACTTCTTTGCTGCGTGAGATGACACAGCCGTCATTGCTGGACAGTACAACAACAGGCTGGCTGTTCAGATCGGGGCGGAAGACCCGCTCACAGGAGACAAAGAAGTTGTCGCAGTCCACGAGGGCGATATCACGTTGGGTTTCCATTGCGGTCTTTCCGGATGAGCCGTTTAATGACGGTGACAACAATACCCCACAGGATGATTTCATGTTTTTCCTGTTGTGTGATGATGGGGAAGCTGTTATTGGCGGGATGAAGTTCAATGATGCCTCGGTGGATATGCAGCCGTCTGACTAGGAATTCTCCATCCACCACTGCCAGGACAACCTGATTGTGATGGGGTTCGAGAGAACGGTCCACCAATAGGGTGTCGCCTTTGAAGATACCCAGGTTCTGCATGGCCATGCTTCCAACATGGACAGGGAATGTGCTGTTGGGATGAATCATCAGATGGTCAATGATATCTTGCAGCAGGCGTGACGGTTCGCCTTGGGGCAGGGAGAATCCGCCAGTCAGTTTTTCCACAGTGACGGTTGATCGGTTTTCAGATTTCATGATAGACCATTAAGAACTGATAAAAAATACAGTTTTTAAATGTTATTTTATACAGTTATTTATTCTGGTCAAGCATGCAGATATGTATGCGTACAGGAGAGGTGACTGGAAGTGCTTATCAGGCCTGACCTGTTTTCAATCAGGGGTTTCAGGGACTGTTTGGGGGGCAGTTGTTTTCTTCAGGTCATGGGATGGAGGTCTCCCAAAGAAGCGCTTGTATTCGCGGCTGAATTGTTTGGGGTTTTCGTAACCGACCAACAATGCTGCTGTTGTCGCATATTTTTTTTCAACCTGTATCAGTCTCTGGGCTTCGTGGAGCCGGAGTTTTTTCTGGAACTGGATGGGACTGGTTTGGGTAACGATCTTGAATTGGCGGTAAAAGGTCGATGTCGCCATGTTGACCTGATGGGCAAGTTGTTCAACAAATAAAGGTTCCCTGAAATGTTTCCTTAGCCAGAGTATGGCACGGGTTATCTGGTTGCTTTGGGTACCCAGAGTGAGGGATTGCCTTAAAAAGGCTCCCTGTTTTCCTTTAAGTATCCGGTAATGGATTTCCCTGATAATCAGTGGTGCAAGATGTGGAATATCATCTGGTGTATCCAGCAGGTCCACTAATCGTTCAAAGGCTTTCAATACATGAATATCGACCCGATTGACAGAGACATTCTGGAAATCGTTTCCCCGGATGGTTGGGGAAGGGATTTCTGAAACCAGTTGTGAAGCAAGGTGCAGGTCTATCTGAAGGGAAATAGATAAGAAGGGATTTTCAGACGTTGCTTCTGTTGTATGGTTGATACAGGGTATATCAGTGCTTAGGACGATACATTTCCCAGATTTGAGTCGGTATTCCTGATTGCCTAAGAAAGTACTCCTGTGTCCTTGGGTAACAACGGAAATGGTCGGCGGAAAAATACGGTTTTCATGCAGGTAGCTCCCATCTCTGCGATGGAAAACCAGTCCTTCAATTGCTGAGGACCAGTCCCCGGACTTTGGTGTGTAGGGAAGGATTTTCTGGGTCAGTGACTGATTCAGGAAGGTCAAATTCTTCTGTATCAAGCCGTCTGTGTCGATAATGGAAGACATATCTATAGTATCTGGTTATTTATCTCAGATTTCTGCGGATAGCATGGTTTGAGAAGATTATGTTCCTGTAGGTTGGAATATATCAGAATACCATTTAGTGATGAGAGAATTTGATACTAAATAGAGAGGATTTTATGTTCAGTGACTTTGGGTTAAACGGTACATTCATCAATGTATGTTTTTTCTTTCATAAAATTTCTTCTTTTATCAAGTGGAGGACAATACAAAATGAGTATCCAACTGAAAAAAACGATTGCTGCTACTGTTTTCGGTCTGGGTTTCCTGGGCTTGGCATTGCCATCTTATGCTGAAGAAGCTGCTGCACCTGCCGTTAAACAGGCTGTTCCAGCTGCTGAAGCCGCAGCTCCTGCTGTTAAACAGGCTGTTCCAGCTGCTGAAGCCGCAGCTCCTGCTGCTAGTACAGTTGCAAAATAAAAAAGATTGAAAATCGCAGGCAGAAGGTATTTCCTTCCGCCTCTATTTTTGTACTGCATAGTCACCAAGGAGCCGGAATGTCCCAACAATCTGAATCAGTTGAAGCCCTTGTCTGGCAGGCGGCATCTGGAGATATTGAGGCACGGTATGTGCTCGGTGTTGCATTACTCAATGGAGAAGGAGTTGATGTGAACAGGGAAAAGGGCATTGAATGGCTGACAGCAGCAGCGTCAGCAGGGCACGTCGGTGCCATTGAACAGTTGAAGTTGCTGGGATGACCAGCTTCAGGCTGCAGTCAATGGCAATGTCAGGAAGGTGCCGTCATCTTTGCCGATATAGACGGTGTCTCCCTGAATCATTTTCATTGCCCGCATTCCTGAAGGACCGTTGATCCTTCTGTCAATCTACCCCGCCCCTGGGTGTTTGGAAAGCTGGGTCATGCCATCAACTGTGGTTGTGCCATCGACTTCAGCAAGTCCGAATACGGAAGCCATGCCGGATATTTTGGCATGGTCACGGACACGGGCATTGTCATAGACCAGGGCATTGCCAGAAACTTCTGCATAGCCGGAAACCAATGCTTTGCCGCCAACCCGTGCCCTTCCCCAGACTTTGGCCTCATCGGCTATCCAAGCTTCACTCAGAGTTGCCAAGTTGGATTCATTCTCGACCCAGCCACCCAGATCACCATCCTTGACATGGTGCAATGCGTTATCCATGGTGGCTTGGATACGGTAAAGCGTTGTCTTGCTGGTACCTGAGCCGACTTCCATCGATTGGTCTTTCAGCAGGCGGAAGCGGCTGCCGTCTCGAACAGACTGACCGTCAATCAGAGTGAATCCACCGATTTTAGCGGAACCGCAGACAATGGCTTCGTCTGTCACGACAGCAGAACCGCTGATTTGTGCATGACCGAAAATATGGGCTGAACCAGCGATGAGGGCGTTTTCTGAAACATGTGCCTGTCCATAAACCAACGCATCATCAGCAACCCAGGCACTACCGTTCATTGCCAGGTTTTCCAGACTTTGGATGTAACCGCCTTTATCTCCAGTCGTGACACTATGGAAGGGATTGTCAATCAGTGCTTGCACGCGATAAAGCGTTACACCGTTTATTTCAATAAAATCATCTTCGAGCAGGGTATAGCGGGCACTGTCGATGACAGTATCTCCTCCAACGAAATCATAGTCAGACAACCCAGCAATTCCAGCAATGCGGGCATTGCCACCCAACATCGCATAATCAGCAATCGTAGCATCACCGGCGACTTCTGCATTAGCAAAAATCCGGGCATGGCCACGGACGACTGCCCTGTCATGGATCAAAGCATGTCCGAACACCTCGGCATGACCTGTCACCAGTGCATCGCCGGTGATAATGGCA
>JBJEXA010000055.1:0-3831 GCA_051885335.1 Oxalobacter sp.
CCATAACCATTCCGCCTATGCCTGCATAGAACACGACAAGCAAAATAAGTAAATACCATCCTTGATATTGACGGCCTTACTGGTCAGGTCGAAGCTGAGATTGTGGTTCTGTTCTGCCCATTTCACGTTTGTCTATCTGTTACTGACAGAGGCATGGTCCATTTGAATACGGTATTGTCCTTCAGTAGCCAGATTTTCCTGGCAGCCTACTGATCGGTTGGTTTCACGTGCCAGGATGAACAAAAGGTCAGAGAGGCGGTTCAGATAATGCAGCAGGTCAGGAGACACCTGTTCCACTGTATCCAATGCTATAATTGACCTTTCTGATCGACGGCAGACGCTTCTTGCAACTTGTATCTCCGCAGCTGCCACACTTCCTCCTGGCAAGACAAACCCATCAAGTGGAGGCAGATTTCCATTAAAGGCAATAATATACTCTTCCAATTTGCCAATCATTTCTCTTGTCACTTTTTTACTGCCCGGTGAAGACAGTTCACCTCCAACAGCAAAAAGCTGGTGCTGGATTTGAAGAAGCACATTTGAAACGGTTTCTGGTGGCTGGAAACTGACTGACAGTCCAAGAATGGAATTGAGCTCATCAATATCACCAATTGCCTGGATACGCAGGTTACTTTTCTTCACCCGACTGCCATCTGCCAATCCTGTCTGACCTTTGTCACCTGTTTTTGTCATGACTTCTGAAATACGGTGTGCCATATTGCCTCTTGATAAACATAGGTTTCAGGAAACTAAAATATAATAAAGTTTATTGGACAACTTATGACATTTTATTATCATGGCACAATCAGACACCAAGACTCTGACCATTATTCAACCAGATGATTTCCATCTTCATCTCCGGGATGGGGATGTCCTGCAATCCACAGCTGTACAGGCAGCAAGACAGTTCCATCGTGCCATCATCATGCCCAACCTGAAACCTCCTGTGACAACGACTGAACAGGCAGGAGAATACCGTCAACGAATCCTCGCCCAACTGCCACAAGATACGGCATTCCAACCACTGATGACACTCTACCTGACGGACAATACTTCACCTGAAGAAATCCGGAAAGCTAAGGAAAGCGGCTTTGTATATGGTGTCAAACTGTATCCTGCTGGTGCAACCACCAATTCTGACGCTGGTGTCACTTCACTGTCAAAATGCATTGCAGTACTGGAAGAAATGCAGAAACAGGGAATGCCCCTGTTGATGCATGGCGAAGTGACTGACCCTGATGTAGATATCTTTGACCGCGAAGCGGTGTTCATTGACAAGGTGCTGATTCCATTAAGAAAGGATTTACCTGACCTGAAAATCGTCTTTGAACATATCACCACCAAAGCGGCAGCAGAATATGTCACAGATGCGGAAGGTTTCATCGGTGCAACAGTCACGCCTCAGCACCTGCTTTTCAACCGGAACCACTTACTGGTAGGAGGCATCCATCCACATTATTATTGTTTACCTATCCTGAAACGGGAAGAGAATCGTCAAGCGCTGTTAAAAGCAGTCACTCAAAAAAACCGACGTTTCTTCGCTGGTACAGATTCTGCTCCACATGCAAAAAATACCAAAGAAAATGCCTGTGGCTGTGCTGGGTGTTATAGTGCATCCCATGCCATCGAACTTTATGCAACAGTTTTCGAGCAACAGAACGCACTGGAACATCTGGAATGGTTCACTAGCATCAATGGTCCAAAGTTCTACAATCTCGCCGTCAACAAGACAACTGTCATCTTAGAAAAACGGTCTTGGCAGATTCCCGAATCGCTGCCATTCGGCAATAATCGGGTTGTTCCCCTGATGGGAGGTGAAACCCTTGGTTGGAAACTTGTCCAATCATAAGACTGATTCTCTGTAAGCCGTTTTTCATTGATGAAAAACACATTTCTGAAACTTCATTTGGCAGTCCTGATCGGCAGTGCAACAGGTCTTTTTGGGAAACTGATTTCCCTGCACGCACTGCCATTGTCTTTCTGGCGAACAACAATTGCAACAGTTGCTATTGTCATCATTCTTCTTTTTAAAAAATCCATTCATAAAATCAGTCTGACAGATTTCTTGAAAATGGCTACTGTTGGAGCTTTCATTGCATTACATTGGGTGTTTTTTTATGCAAGCATCAAGGCATCGAACATATCAGTCGGGGTTATCTGTTATTCTTTGTTAGGATTCTTTACTGCTTTTTTAGAACCTATCATCAATAAAAAACCTTTTTCCTATCGGGACTTTTTCTACAGCCTGTTGACTATGGCAGGTATCCTGTTGATTTTCCAATTGGATACTCAATTCAGGTTGGGTATTGTATTAGGTGTTATCTCAACCTTTTTGGCTTCTTTTTACAGCATCATCAGCAAGAAACTTGATGAGCAAAAAATCTGTCCTTCTTCATCATTGCTGATGCATGAATTGGCTGGTGGAACCTTTGTCCTGATATTAGTTTGTCTCGGCTATGGGTACTGGCATCCAGAAATTACTTTCATCCCGGATAACTTGACAGATATCATCATGCTTTTCCTGCTGGCATTAGTCTGCACGGCTTTCATGTATTTCCTAATCTTACAGGTTCTCAAAGACGTTTCTGCCTTCACTGTTGGACTCACCTATAATCTAGAACCCGTTTACAGTATTATTTTTGCTATCCTGTTCTTTGGAGAATCCAAGGAACTGGGATTTGCTTTTTACTCCGGATTAACCTTAATTATCCTATCCGTAGGACTTCAAACATTGGATGTTCTCAGAAAAAAACACCAGTCAGACAGCAATAGAAAAATTGAACCGCTATGATTGATATTGAAACTTTTGATAATATAGAAATATTTCCTTATGGGATAACCTAATTTCCAAATGGTTTCTGTTATTGATTGCGTTTTCTCAAATAGCCTCAGAACTTTTTTGATCCGCTCTTTTGTGTATCTCATGGACTCACCTATTATCTAGGATTTTGTCCGCATCCCTAGCTCCTGTCAGCTGATTACTGCTGCTTTATGAACTAGTTGTTTCCATAAAAAATGCCCTAGAATGACTATCTCCAGGGCATTTGAACTGTTCAGAGAACAGTAATCAGTTCTTTGTAATTATTTTCTGCTGATAGCAATTTCATGCAATTTAGCAACATAAGCTTGCATATCCGTAATAGGAGCCTGTGCTACACCAGAATCCATTGCTGCCTGTGCAACAGCTGGTGCAACTGTTTCTAACAGACGGTAATCAAATTGCATTGGAATCAGATATTCACGACCAAACTGGAATTTCTTGCCATACATTTCTTCCAACTCTGCTGGTACTTCTTTCTCTGCCAAACCAGCAATAGCACGCAACGCCGCCAATTCCATTTCGCGGTTGATGGTCTTGGCACGGACATCCAATGCACCACGGAAAATATATGGGAAACATAGGGAATTGTTGACCTGGTTTGGATAGTCAGAACGACCTGTTCCAACAATCGCATCGTCACGGGTAGCATGAACAACTTCAGGTAGAATTTCTGGAATTGGATTAGCCAACGCAAAGATGACTGGATTTTTGGCCATCTTTAGAACCATTTCCGGCTTCAGAACATTACCTGCGGAAAGACCCAAAAATACGTCCGCATCTGGAATGATGTCCATCAGGGTACGTTTATCAGTATCCTGTGCATATTTTTCCTTTTCAGGATCCATCAATTCCCTACGCCCCTTGTAAACGACACCTGCAATATCAGATACCCAAATGTTCTTCAATTGGAAGCCTAGGGAAACAAGCATATCCAAGCAACCCAATGCGCCTGCACCAGCACCAGAAACAACCAGTTTTGCTGTTTCAACAGTTTTACCGACTGCTTTTAA
>JBJEXA010000056.1:0-3805 GCA_051885335.1 Oxalobacter sp.
GATTGGAAAGCAACGGTTGCTGCTGTCACCGGGCTGATTGCCAAGGAGAACTTGGTCGGAACTTTCGGTATCCTGTACGGTTTTGAGGAAGTCGAGGATGCAGGGGAAGAAATCTGGGAACAACTTGCTGCTAATTATACTTGGTTGTCAGCTTGGTCTATGCTGGTTTTCAATCTGCTGTGTGCTCCCTGTTTTGCTGCGATGGGCGCAATTCGTCGTGAAATGAATAACTGGAAATGGTTCCTGTTTGCCATTGGTTACCAATGCATTTTTGCATGGTGCGTTGCCCTCTGTTTCTATCAGATCGGTATTTGGGTTACAACAGGGGGGTTCGGATTCTGGACAGCAGTTGCCTGCACATTGGTTATTTTGGCTGTCTATATGCTTTTCCGTAAAGGGTATGTTGCCAAGGCACTGAAAACCGTGGTTTCGGAACAGGTACCTTGAAGATTGTCAGTCAGGAAAGATTATGGGGACCTTTATTGTCGGCGGGGGTTTGCTTATTGTGATTGGGCTGATTGTTTTCAGCCTGATCCGCCGGTACCGCCAAGGAAAGTCCATCTTCTGTGATGGTGTCAGCTGCAATGCCTGTGGCGCCCATGCCATCTGCCAGCCTGGTCATTTTTCTACGGATCAACCTGCTGATGAGGAAAAAACAGTCCGTTTTTATAAACGGACTTAGAAGAAGGAACAGTTATGGGAACTATCATTGTTGGCGGCGCATTGGTCATTATTGTCGCCCTGATTATCTTCAATATAATCCGTAAGATACGGCAAGGCAAATCGGCTTTCTGTACCAGTAGCAGTTGTAACTGCGGCTGTGGTGAAGATGCACAGAGCCATCACCATGAATCTGAAAAACAGTGAACAAGGGACTGACTAAAGGAACAGGTATTCCAGTTGGACAGGAATACCTGTTCTTTTATCGGAAAGCCCTGTAAAAACCGGTCCTAATGAGGCTATCTCTCATCAGAAAACCGGCAGACACAGGCTGGATCCGATGCATGAACTGTGGCTTTGAAGAAAACGCTGACCTGGTTGGTGCGATAAATATACTAAGGGCGGGGCACGCCCGGATCGCCTGTGAAGTGAACGGTGCAGTAATGCCGTCAGCAGCAGGAACCCACCGGGAAGGCCAGAACCACCCGTGCTCTGGCTCGGTAGGAATCCCCTTGCTTTAGCGAGGGGATAATGTCAATGAAGCTGTTTCCATTGGATCCCGTATTGGAGAATCTGGAAAATTATTTTCTTCCCGCCCTTGAAATCCTAAAGACCCGCCCATATACTTAGCACTCGTTAAGGGAGAGTGCTAACAACAGCCTCTGTTCCCATTCTCTGATTGAAGGAAAATACCTGCCCATGCGGCATGACCGGATGGCTTAACCAGATAGATTTTTATAAGGAATTGTTATGAAACTTCGTCCTTTGCAAGACCGTATCATCATTAAACGTGTTGAACAGACAACCACAACAGCTTCAGGCCTGATTATTCCAGATGCAGCCGCAGAGAAACCTGATCAAGGTGAAGTTCTGGCTGTCGGTAATGGCAAGGTGCTGGAAGATGGCAAAGTGCTGCCTCTTGATGTCAAGGTCGGTGATTTTGTCCTGTTCGGTAAATATTCCGGTCAGGCAGTAAAGGTTGATGGCGAAGAACTGCTCGTCATGCGCGAATCTGATGTCATGGCTATCATTGAACAGTAATCAGCTGTTTGATCTGTGAGTCAAAAATTCATCGTATCAAAAGATTTTAGGAGAAATTCATGTCCGCTAAAGAAGTTGTATTCGGCGATGCCGGCCGTAACAAACTGGTAGAAGGTGTCAATATCCTGGCAGACGCTGTCAAGGTAACTTTAGGTCCAAAAGGCCGCAATGTTGTGCTGGAACGTACTTGGGGAGCTCCAACTATCACCAAAGATGGTGTTTCTGTCGCCAAGGAAGTCGAACTGAAAGACAAGCTCATGAACATGGGTGCACAGATGGTCAAGGAAGTGGCTTCCAAGACTAATGACAATGCAGGTGACGGCACCACCACGGCAACAGTCCTGGCTCAGGCGATTGTCCGTGAAGGGATGAAATATGTTGCTGCTGGTATGAATCCCATGGATCTGAAACGCGGTATTGACAAGGCAGTTGCTGCAACGATTGCTGAATTGCAGAAAATTGCCAAACCAATCACCACCAGCAAAGAAATCGCTCAAGTTGGTTCCATTTCTGCAAACAGTGACAGCTCTATCGGTGACAGCATTGCTGAAGCGATGGATAAAGTCGGCAAGGAAGGTGTCATTACAATTGAAGATGGCAAATCTCTGAATGACGAATTGGATATCGTTGAAGGGATGCAGTTCGACCGTGGTTATCTGTCCCCTTACTTTATTAACAATGCTGAAAAGCAGATTGTTGCCCTGGATAATCCTTATGTCCTGCTGTTTGAAAAGAAAATCTCCAATATCCGCGATTTGCTGCCTGTTCTGGAACAGGTAGCAAAAGCCAGCCGTCCGTTGCTGATCATCGCAGAAGATGTTGAAGGTGAAGCACTGGCTACTTTGGTTGTCAACAATATGCGCGGCATCCTGAAAACCTGTGCTGTCAAGGCACCTGGTTTTGGTGACCGCCGTAAAGCCATGCTGCAGGACATTGCTATTCTGACCGGTGGTACGGTGATTGCAGAAGAAGTTGGTCTGTCACTGGAAAAAACCACACTGGATATGCTGGGTCAAGCTAAGCGTATTGAAATCGACAAGGAAAATACGACCATCATTGATGGTGTCGGTGACGCATCTGCGATTGAAAACCGTGTCAAAGAAGTCCGTACCCAGATTGAAACAGCGACTTCCGACTACGACAAGGAAAAACTGCAGGAACGTATTGCGAAACTGGCAGGTGGTGTTGCCGTCATCAAAGTTGGTGCCGCAACCGAAGTTGAAATGAAGGAAAAGAAGGCCCGTGTTGAAGATGCTCTGCATGCGACCCGTGCCGCTGTTGAGGAAGGGATTGTTGCTGGTGGTGGTGTCGCACTGCTGCGTGCCCGTGAAAATGCGGATGTCAAGGGTGACAACCCTGATCAAGAAGCCGGTATCAAGATCGTCATGCGCGCATTGGAAGAACCATTGCGCATGATTGTCTCCAATGCAGGGGAAGAAGCTTCTGTTGTTGTTAACAAGGTTCTGGAAGGTTCTGGAAACTTCGGTTACAACGCTGCTACCGGTGAATATGGTGATATGGTTCAGATGGGCGTTGTTGATCCAGCCAAGGTATCCCGTTCCGCACTCCAGAATGCAGCTTCCATTGCAGGGCTGATCCTGACGACTGATTGCATGATTTATGACATCCCAGAGGAAAAAGCTGCTGATGCAGGTGCCGGTATGGGTGGCATGGGCGGTATGGGTGGCATGGGCGGTATGATGTAATCATTCAGCCGGGTTTCCCCATCGTCAAAATAAAAGACCTGCGGATTAAAAGTCCGTAGGTTTTTTTATGCCGCTGAAACTCTGTTCCTGCCTTAGGGAAACCATGCTTGATACAGCTTTGTACGATAGAATAGACTTTCCTGAACACCCCCTATCTGATATGCATCATGTCTTTTCTCCATTTTGATCCATCCTCGAAGCATGATAGGCGACTTCTTGCACAAAAGACGACCCGTACATGGCGACAGGTGGTGACCTGGATATTGGCACCTCTGTTGATTGGTATCGCTGGCGTCAGTATGGCGAACATCAGCAGGATCTGCTACGAAATCAATCAATGGATTTCCTGTCATCTCGGTTGGGGTGCTGTTGTCTATATGCCGGCTGGCTATGCGCGG
>JBJEXA010000057.1:0-3804 GCA_051885335.1 Oxalobacter sp.
TTTTGCTTCATCGGCTGAGACTAACTGGTTGACTTTGATCAGGATATGGCGTGCATGGATCTGCTGGACTGTGTTGTTTGTGGCAGTCATGGTTGGTTTCCCATTTTCTGAACTGCGCCGTTCAAGCACTTTCAGGATATGAAATCCATTTGGGCTCCTGATGATGCCTGTGATGCCACCAACTGGAACGTTTGCCAGGGCTTCGGCAAACGCCTGTGGCAGACGATCTGTGTTCCGCCATCCAATATCTCCTCCACTCAGTCCTTCATCTGCATCGGAGAACGAGGCGGCATTTTGTTGGAAATCGCTGCCAGACTGGAGCAGTTTCAGGACTTTTTCAGCCCGTTCCCGTTTTTCTGCAAGCTGTTCAGGCGAGGCGTTTTCTGGAGTTCTGATCAAGATATGTCCCAACCGAATTTCAGCTGATCCACGGGGTTCTGATGAGGTGTTGCCTACCAGGTTTTCGATTTCTGCGTCGTTGACCTGCACTTTGCTGTCTACTTCATGGTGACGCAGGCGCTGCATGGTTATTTCTCTGCGAAACTGTTCCCGGAAGTCTTCGAAGGCTCTTCCTTTTTTTTCAATCATTTCCTGGAACTGGCTCATGGTCTTGCCTTCTTGTTCAGCTATCATGGCAATGCTTTTGTCCAGTTGCACATCCGTAACGTTGATGCCCATTTCCTTTGCCAGCTGAACCTGTGCACTTTCAATGATCATCCGTTCCAGAACCTGTTTCTGCAGTAGTTCAAGGGGAGGGAGCTCAATGTTCTGAGCCTTTAATTCTTCTATTACCAGTTTGGTGCGAGCGTTCAGTTCAGATATTGTAATGACATCTTTGTTGACAATGGCAGCAATAGAGTCAATGACAACAGACCTTGGTTTCCCTGATGGTTCTTTTTCCTGATGCTGCTGATGTGTATTTTCTGTTGAAGTGCTGCTTGCTACAGGTTTAGAAACTGTCTGTGCCAAGCCGGGAATGGCTCCAAAGAGAGCAGCCATCAGCACCACCATCCATTTCATGAGCAGATGCTTAAGGTTAAATCGGTTGATGAAAAACATGGGGACCATCCTTGTCAGAAGGTATCTTCTTTCTGATAACGCTCCGTCAGTGCGTCATATCCTGTGACTTTATCTTGTATTTCTCTGACGGGATCATTGCCTAAACGTGCAAATCCTTTCAGCTCAAGCTGGACATAGAATGAGGTATTGCTGTCGTCTGACGAAGTTGCTTCATGTTGGGTAACAAAGCGTAGCACCCAACAGTCTGCGTTGTATTCCAGGCCAGCAATACTTTCAATGGTTCTGTGATTGGCGAATGAAAAGTTATGCTGCCCTACGATATACCACCTGTCTCCAATAGGCCATTGACCGGAGATGATAGTCTGATTCAATTTCTCACCGGTAATTTCGTCCGCTTCATTACGCATATAACGGTATTCTGCATTGAATGTTTTCATTGGACCTGGTTTCCAGTGCATCGCAATATTACCCATTTCAACCATGTCGTGGTTTAAGCCATATTGGAGATTGGAGTCAAAACTGAATTCATTCGTCAATTGACCACTGGCCTGCAGCAGAAGATCGGAATAATCCGGTGAGTTCTCATCGGATAACCTGTAGAGATAGACACGCTGTTTCTGGAAATTGTATTTCTGTCCAACAGTAAAACGCAGGCGTTCGGTACCATCCTGTTCCAGGAAGCGGGTGGTCAGAGCTGCAGTCAGACTGTTTTGGTCGGCGATACGGTCATAGCCACTGTATGGGTTTTCTGCAAAGAGTTTCGCATAACCAAAGGTGAATTGACTCGAATCAAAAATGGGATATCTGCTTTGGTTCTTATAAGGGGTATAAGCATAGAACAAACGGGGTTCCGGTGTCTGGAGACTGCCTTCCCCAAAAACAAGGGAATCCCGTTCAAAGATCAACCCACTGTCAAGAGTCAGTGTTGGCAGTGTGCGGCTCAACGAAGTATCTGGTACCAGGGTGTTGTCTAAGTCTTCCAAGCTGTATTTGGTAACATTGATTTTTGCTTTGGGGTTGAAGAACCAACCGGCATGATAGATTGGATAAGAAAGGGAAGGTTCTACAACATACCGATTCCCACGGTTCTGTTTATAGTTGTTGTACTGAAGGTGCTTTTGCTTATTCCTCTTCCAGTTCTGTCCCCAGTATAGATCCAAGTCTTTGTTATCAAGCCAGAAACGGGTTGCTTCTGCGCGGAATTTCCAGTCAAAGCCACCAACATCATCATCATGACCAGAAAGAACAATCTGTGGCAGACGGGAATGGTCACGCCTGATGATGGAGTTCCAATCCTGTAGAATCCGATACCCAGATGCAGTGACTGATGCATTCCAAGAGCCCAGGTGCTCTGTGGAAAAAGATTTACTGATTTGACCGTATCGCCGTAATTTGCGTTTGTCATTATCATCATCGTAGTTTCTGAATGATGAAAGGGTATTCAAGGCACCTGCATTACGGTACATGGAAAAATCATCAGGATATTCATTGTCTGATGCACCACGGTAATCCCATTTTACAGCCCAACCATCAGCAAATGTCTGCTGATGCTGGGTGACATAGAGATACCGGGAATGTTTTGTCTGCCGGTCATTCGGCAGATATTCAAGGTAAGCGTTTCCTGCATAGTTTTCCCCTAGGTAACGGTATTCCCCTCCAAGCTGAAGTCCCCTTTTAGTCATCAGGTTTGGAAAAAAGGTGAAATCGTAATTAGGTGCCAGGTTGAAATAATAGGGAACAGAAAGTTCCAGTCCTTTATCTGTTGAGAATCCTACTGTTGGAGGCAGGATTCCTGATTTCCTTTCTCCTGTGACAGGAAAGGTCAATGCTGGTGCACCTAAAATAGGAACATCCTTGAAGTACAGTACTGGGCTTGTGGCATAACCGACATTCTGCCCACTGTCTATGTGCAGTTTGTCAGATTTCATATACCAGTCAGGATCAAGTCCATCACAGGTTGTGAAGGTGCTGTTAAACAGGTCTGCTGTTTCTTTGCTGGTCAGATCAATGCGTTGCGCACGCCCTTGCCGGTTGCCAACTTCCAGTTTGTAATAGGCTTCCTTCAAGGTTCCTTCATTGGTATCAAGGTTCAAATTGCCCTGCTTGGCGGCAAACTGGTCTCCAAAACGCTGAATGAAGACATTGCCCACCATTTCTGCATCGTTTTCTTCATTGTGGAGGATGCCGTGGTCGCCTGTGATGATTGTCTGGTCACGTTCAACTTCGACATCATAGTCCATATACATGTCACGGGATTGCCGTCCTGCCATCTGTTCTGCACGGATGATAGTCGGTGCGTTTCTGTTTTCAACGTGGACAGGTTTTGCTTTTCCATTGTTTTGCTGGTCAGTCAATGCCGCAGATGCTGGTACAGCGGTATACAGTACAGCAATCAGCGAAAATAAGACATTAGTCTTGAAAGATGCAAAAAAACGGCTCATGGAAAAATTACAGGCGGTATAACAGCAATAAATTCAGCAGGAATCGCTTATTATATGAGAAGTTTAAACCGATAATGTAAAGAATTGTTTTTTATGTCAACAACAGTACCGAATATTTCATCAGATTCCCGGCTGGCATTGCTCCTGCCGTGGCTTCAGGGGCTGGCAGGGTTCAATCTTGACCTTGCTTCTATCCGCCCAGCATCTTCTGATGCCAGTTTCCGCAGGTATTTCCGGGTCAATTCCGATAAGGGCTCCTATATTGTAATGGATGCGCCGCCGGATAAGGAAAGGATTGAACCTTTTATCCATGTTGATGAGTTGTTCAAAGCAAGCGGTGTTG
>JBJEXA010000058.1:0-3740 GCA_051885335.1 Oxalobacter sp.
CAACAAAGCAGTTTCCTCGGTTACCGATGTGATCTTGGCATCTGGATCTGTCGGCAGAATAGGCTCATACCCGCTGTTCGCATCGGCAATCGGTGTCAACTGCGCCATCTGTTCCAGATTCCACAATCCTGCAGCATTACGTCCCAGATTGATTTCTGGTTGTCTCAGCAGGATTTCAGCAATATTGATATTACCTGCCAACACATCGCTCTTATCCAATGTCACGGCAAAACGAGGCAGATTGACAGCTGGCTTTCCGTTCAATTCAGTAACCAGCAACGAATTCAATGCCATATCACCGCTGACAGTCAGCCCCATTTCCCCTGTTTCCGGCTTCACAAAACCGACCTTCAAATCTGTATCCAGTCTGCCATCTTTAAGAATGAAGTTCGTCCTGAACGGTACATATTCCATATAAGACAGCAGGTTCAGCGCTTCCAATTTGATATTGACATTGCCATCCTTGTCCTTGGAAAACGCACGTGCCTTACCACCCAGTTCGAATTTCTCATGATTGACATTGGCACTCATCGCCAGGTCGACAAAAACATCCACCTTGGAAGGAATATTCGAAATAAACGGAATGGACAGGTTCAGCGAATCAATCAGGTGTTTCTTGCCTTTCGGTTGGTCATCAAATGTGATGGTCCCATCCTTGATCTGAATGTTGTTGAGAGAGAAATAGGTCGGTTTCTTGTCTTTTTCTGGTTTCAGGGCAAAGGCAATGAAATCATCAAAGTTATAGTGGTTCTTGCCCGTCCGGATCAGATGGACGACCGGTTTCTCCAGTTCAACCTCTTCGATGACTGGTGCCAGGTGGAAAATAGACTCCGTTGACAAGTTGACCGCCAGCTTTTCAAACGAAACAAAATCCTCTTTGCTGTTTGGTTCAGAAAGATGCAATCCTTCCATTTTGACCGTCAACGTCAATGGATTGAAAGACACATTCTTGAAATCAACCGTCCGGTGGAATTTCTCTGTGATAAATTCCTGCGCCTTGGACTTGATGATACCCGGCAACGCCAGAATGCCAAAGGCACACCAGACCACCATGAAAGCGCCGATACCAATGGCTGTCCACTTGACCCAACGCCTGCGCAAGGTTTCTTTCAACCTGGTCTTGAAATCCAGTTTTCCTGCTGGATCGCTTGGGGAGCCCTTCGTTGGAACCTGTGTCTGATCCTGCATCGCTTTCACCCTTCCTCTATTGATGATTAGCGGGATGGTCCTTTCCAGACCACTATGCGTTGAATGTTTATCTTAAAGAAAAGCATCATTGAGATAAACCCAAAAAACCCAAAGAACAGATTATTGCTCAAAAAAGACAGAATCTCATTCCAAAACCGCTGGCTATCAGCCCTTTTTCCTGTAATTACCCGATAAAACAGAACCTTTTCGGATGCCCCTTGGATCACGTTGGGAAACAATATCATAACGGCTGTCCCCCTGTTTCCTTGCCCGATGGCGGTTGTCCTGCTGACTGCCCGCTTTTCTTGAAAATTTCCAATCCTTCTGACCAGATGCAGACAGCTTCCCTGCTTGGGAACGCGATCCTTTCACTGGAGCAGACTTCCATGCAGGCACCAACGCATCAGAACCATTGCCAATCAGATCGGCGTGTCCATGCTGACGCAGCCATGTCCGCAGCAACTGCCAGTTCTCTGGATCATGGTACCGCAGAAAAGCCTTGTGCAGACGGCGCACCTGTCCCTTGCGTGCCGTCTCGACCTTTTCCGAATCATAAGACACCGGTTCCAATGGATTCCGCTCAGAATAATACATTGTCGATGCCAGCGCCATCGGGGTCGGCATGAATGTCTGCACCTGATCTGGTCGGAAACCATGCCGTTTCAGCCAGAGAGCAAGATTCAGCATATCTTCATCAGTCGCTCCGGGATGCGCCGCAATGAAATAAGGTACCAGATACTGTTCCTTACCAGCCTCATAAGAATACTTATCAAACAACCGCTTGAATGCATCATAAGTTCCGATACCCGGTTTCATCATTTTCGATAATACATTCGGTTCAGTATGCTCCGGTGCAATCTTCAACAAACCACCAACATGATGAGTCACCAATTCACGAACATACTCCGGAGAACGCACCGCCAGGTCATAACGCACACCGGACCCAATGAGAATCCGCTTGACACCCGGTATTGCCCGCGCTCGACGGTAAAGCCGAATCAACGGACCATGATCCGTATTCAGATTCTTACAAATAGACGGATAGACACAAGACAGCCGTCGGCAGACTGCCTGCACCTTTGGATTGCGGCATCCCAGCCGGTACATATTCGCCGTGGGACCGCCCAAGTCTGAAATAAATCCCGTGAACCCTTTGACCTTGTCACGGATTTCTTCGATTTCCCGGATGATTGAATCCTCAGAACGGCTTTGGATGATGCGTCCCTCATGCTCCGTGATCGAACAGAACGTACACCCTCCGAAACAACCTCGCATAATATTCACCGAGAAACGAATCATCTCCCATGCCGGAATCCGCTCATCCCCATAAACCGGATGTGGTGCCCGTGCATAAGGCAATCCGTAAACACCATCCATCTCTTCCATCGAAAGCGGCAACGGCGGCGGATTCAACCAGACATCCCGTTCTCCATGTGCCTGCACTAAGGCACGGGCATTACCAGGATTTGACTCCTGATGCAATACACGGGATGCATGGGCATAAAGTACCGGATCATCCTTCACCTGCTCAAACGATGGCAGACGCACCACCGTCTTGCCATCCATCCGGCGATGCAGGCTGATCCGCTGTACTGCGGTCACCTTTGCACTTTCCGATTTGCCAACACCTTCTGCACCAGCCGAAGATGCCTTCAAGTCGGCAGTTTTCCTCACCTGGCATACCTCGATTTCAGGGAAATAAGGATTTGGATGTGGTTTGACAGGCCCCGGTTTATCTAAATACGAAGAATCTATCTCCACCCAATCCTCAGTTGGTTTCCAACCACCAGGAACCATGAAAGCAGTACCCCGCAGGTCACGAATGCTGCTGATCGGCTCACCAGACGCCATCCGGTGTGACAACTCAACCATCGCCCGTTCCGCATTGCCATAAACCAGCAGGTCTGCCTTGCAGTCCGGCAATACCGAACGGCGGATATTGTCTGACCAATAATCATAATGCGCCACACGACGCAGGCTTGCCTCAATCGAACCAACGACCACCGGAATGCCCGGATACGCTTCCTTTGCCCGCTGCGCATAGACCAGCAACGCCCGGTCAGGCCGTTTGCCTGCCATTCCGCCCGGTGTATAGGCATCATCTGAACGGATCTTGCGCTCTGCAGTATAACGGTTCACCATCGAATCCATATTGCCCGATGTAATACCGTAATACAGGCGGGGACGCCCCAATGCCTTGAAATCCTTCACCGACCGCCAGTCTGGCTGGGCAATGATGCCTACCTTGAATCCCTGTGCTTCCAACACCCTGCCAATAACCGATGCCCCAAAACTTGGATGGTCGATATAAGCATCCCCTGACACAATGATGATGTCACAATACCGCCAGCCAAGCAGCTCCATTTCCTCCCGGGACATCGGCAGGAATGGAACAGCTTTCGAGCGTTTTGTACGACTTGATGTGTAGGAAAAAATATTCTTGGCAAGCAGGCTCATCAGCAGATACCGTCAGCAACCTGAGGGATAGTCCCTCCTGTCAAAAAGAGAACAAAACTATTGTACCTGCCTTTCCGGGAAAAACTGGAAATTCA
>JBJEXA010000059.1:0-3728 GCA_051885335.1 Oxalobacter sp.
GCTGCCCTGAAGGCTGGCGGTGCTTTTGATGTTCCACCTAAGAAGAAAAAATAATGCTTTGACGGTGAATGTCTGATAACCCGGACGGATGTCTGGGTTATGCGGCCAATGGGTGATGTCCTCCATCACCCATTCATTCATTCTTTTTAAAGGACGAATATGAATATTCATGAATATCAGGGTAAGGAAATCCTGCGCAAATATGGTGTGACCACTCCACGCGGTATTCCTTGCTTCAGTGTTGACGAAGCTGTAGAAGCTGCCAAGAAACTGGGTGGCAATGTCTGGGTTGTCAAGGCTCAGATTCATGCTGGTGGCCGTGGTAAGGGCGGCGGTGTCAAGGTTGCGAAATCTTTGGATGAAGTCCGCGAACTGGCAGGCCAGATTCTGGGCATGACGCTGGTGACCCATCAGACCGGCCCTCAGGGTAAATTGGTTCAGCGTCTGCTGATTGAAGAAGGTGCCGATATCCAGAAGGAATATTATGTCGGTATGGTTGTTGACCGTGGCACCCAGCGTGTTGCATTGATGGCTTCTTCTGAAGGTGGCATGAACATTGAAGATGTTGCTGCCAAGACCCCTGAATTGATCCATAAGGTTTTCATTGACCCATCAACCGGTCTGACCGATGCGGAAGGTGAAGATATCGCCCGCAAGATCGGTATGCCTGAAGGCGCTGTCAAGGAAGCATGCAAGTTCATGCAAGGCCTGTACAACGCTTTTGTTGAAACGGATGCCTCCCTGGCTGAAATCAATCCATTGATCCGTACCGGTGACAACCGTGTCATCGCTTTGGATGCGAAGTTCAATTTTGACTCCAATGCGCTGTATCGTCATCCTGAAATCATGGAACTGCGCGACCTGTCTGAAGAAGACCCTGATGAAATCAAGGCTTCTGAATTCGGCCTGACTTATATTTCGCTGGACGGTAATATCGCCTGCCTGGTCAATGGTGCTGGCTTGGCTATGGCAACGATGGATATCATCAAGCTGTATGGTGGTTCTCCGGCAAACTTCCTGGATGTCGGTGGTGGTGCAACGACTGAACGTGTTACCGAAGCATTCAAGATTATGCTGGCCAACCCAGCTGTCAAGGCCATTCTGGTCAATATCTTCGGCGGTATCATGCGTTGCGATGTGATTGCGAACGGTATTGTTGCCGCCGCAAAACAGGTTGCGCTGAAGGTGCCTCTGATTGTCCGTCTGGAAGGTACCAATGTTGACCTGGGTAAAAAGATCTTGGCTGAATCCGGTCTGCCTATCATTTCTGCAAATGGTATGGCCGATGCAGCACAGAAAGCCGTTAACGCAGCAAAGGGTAACTAATTATGTCTATTCTGATTAATAAGAACAGCCGTGTCATCGTTCAGGGTTTGACCGGTAAGACCGGTGCATTCCATACCGAAATGTCCATGAATTATGCTTTCGGTAAAGAATGCTATGTCGGCGGCGTCAATCCTAAGAAAGCTGGTACTGAATTCTTGGGCCTGCCTGTTTTTGCAACTGCCAAGGAAGCGAAAGAACAGACCGGTGCAAATGTTTCCGTCATTTATGTCCCACCTCCGTTTGCTGCGGCTGCCATTGATGAAGCTGTTGAAGCTGAAATGGATCTGGTCATCTGTATCACGGAAGGGATTCCTGTCGAAGATATGCTGCGTACCCGTTACAAGATGCAGGGCAAGAAGACGATTCTGGTCGGACCTAACTGTCCAGGTGTTATCACCCCTGATGAATTGAAGATCGGTATTATGCCGGGCCATATCCATAAGAAAGGTTCTATCGGGGTTGTTTCCAAGTCCGGTACCCTGACTTATGAAGCAGCTGGCCAGTTGGCTGAGTTCGGTTTGGGCCAGTCTACGGTTGTCGGTGTCGGTGGTGACCCGATTAATGGTCTGAAGCATATTGATGTGCTGAAGATGTTCAATGATGACCCTGAAACTGAAGCCGTCATTATGGTCGGTGAAATCGGCGGCAGCGATGAAGAAAATGCTGCACGCTGGGTCAAGGACAATATGAAGAAACCGGTTATCGGCTTTATCGCTGGTGTTACCGCACCTCCAGGAAAACGCATGGGTCATGCCGGTGCTATTATTTCTGGCGGCAAGGGTACTGCTCAGGAAAAACTGGCGGTTATGGAAGAATGTGGTATTAAAGTCACCCGTAACCCTGCTGAAATCGGCAAGACGCTGAAGTCTGTTCTGTAATTGTCTCTTTTCAGTAAGAGAAAGCCCGGTGCTGGAAGCTGCCGGGCTTTTTTGTTTTTGTTGGGGAAAATCAGAAGTGTCCGGTTTCCAGGTAATGGCAGAGGCATGCCAGGCAGTGCTGGATGCTCTGACTGCGGACGGATTCCCTATCGCCGTCAAACAGTTGTTTGTCGGTGCTGAAGGTGCCGTCTTTGGTGGCAAAACCGAAGCAGACGGTTCCTACGGGTTTCTCTGGAGAGCCGCCATCGGGACCTGCAATGCCCGTGGTGGATATGGCGATGTCGCCATCGGTGGTGGCCAGTGCGCCTTTTGCCATGGCGAGAGCGACTTTCTGGCTGACAGCTCCATGCTGGGCAATCAGTTCTGCTGGTACTTGGACAAGCTGTGTCTTGGATGCATTGGAGTAGGTGGTGAAGCCACATTCAAACCATGCTGATGAGCCGGGTATGTCTGTGATCAGTTTGGCAAGGCCACCACCGGTGCAGGATTCCACGGTAACCAGTTTCAGGTTTTTCTGCGACAGCAGGGAACCTGCCTGTTTGGACAGTTCCAGATGTTTTTCTGTCATGGTGTTTCTCCTGGGAAGTTAAGCGGATATGGATATCATTCTCTCATAAAGTATGAAGAAGAGGATGGCAAAAACTGCCGCAATGATGTCATCAAGCATGACGCCAAAGCCACCATGGATATGGCGGTCGAACCATCGGATGGGTGGGGGTTTTGTCATGTCGAAGAGGCGGAACAGAACGAAGGCGATGAGTTCCTGGTGCCAGGTTTCCGGCATGATGTATGCCAGGACCAGCCAGATGGCGATGATTTCATCCCAGACCATATGGCTGCTGTCTGGGCTGTTGAGGGCATCACCAGTGAACTGGCAGGCTTTGATGCCGACCAGGAAACTCACTGCGCAGATGATATACCAGGCAACTGCTGTGAACAGGTCGGGGAGTTGTTTGGTAAGGAGATGGAACGACAGGACTCCGAAGAGTGTTCCCATGGTGCCAGGGACAACCGGGGAGAGTCCGCTGCCGAATCCCAGCGAGATGATGTGCCAGGGATGGGACAGCATGAATGCCAAGGTAGGGGTGATGCCCTGTTTTTTTTTCATTTTTGCTGCGGGGCGAAATGGTCGAATGAGCGGATGCCGGTATGGTTTATGGGGCCTGCAGCATTGAACAGCCGGATGCCTGGCTGTGGTTCGATGTTACCGACGCGGGTGACCGGGACGCCAGCCTGTTTTGCGGCTTCCTGGACTTGTTTCCGTTTTTCTGGTGGGGCGGTGAAGCAGAGTTCATAGTCATCGCCACCACCCAAGGTGCATTGCAGCCGCCATTTTTCATTCTGCTGCCGCAGGATGCTGCTAATGGGAAAGTCATCGGTGTTGAGGGATGCGCCGACATGAGAAGCATCGAGGATATGGGCCAGGTCTCCCAGAAGTCCATCTGACAGGTCCAGTGCGGCATGTGCGATGTTCCGCAGGGCAATGCCCAGTTCAACGCGTGGTGAGGGTTTCTGCATGCGTGG
>JBJEXA010000060.1:0-15518 GCA_051885335.1 Oxalobacter sp.
TGAACATGCTGGGTGCGTTGCTGTCGCGCAAGGCATTGAATGCCGTGCGGCAGCGGTTGAACCCTTCGCGTTACAACGGTGCCTGTATGCTTGGGTTGAGAGGGCTTGTATTCAAAAGCCATGGCGGGGCGGATGCTTATGCGTACGGATTCGCCATCAGGCGGGCATATGATGCCGTCAAAGGCGATGTTCTTCGGAAGATTTATTCCGCTATGGCGGATTTGATGAAGGATTCAAAGGGAAACCTTCCCTCAATGAAAGAGACAGAAAACGGTAAACAGGATAAATGACAGAATGACCATCTATGGCAAAATAATCGGTACCGGCAGCTATCTTCCTCCTAGGCGGCTGACCAATGAGGATATGGCCGCTTTGTTGGCGGAAAAAGGGATTGAGACTTCTGATGAATGGATCAGAACCCGTAGCGGGATTTCCGCACGTCATTATGCAGATGAAGGAGTGTATTCCAGTGATTTGGGGATGCGGGCAGCGAAGAATGCACTTGAAAAGGCAGGATGTGACGCTGATGACGTTGATATGATTATCTGTGCAACAACAACCCCTGATAATTTCGGTGGTTTCCCAAGTACTGCCTGTGTTATCCAGCACAAGCTGGGTATCAGGTCCAATTGCGCAGCGATGGATGTTTCAGCAGTCTGTTGTGGTTTCCTTTATGCCATGTCCACCGCAGACAGTTTTATCCGTGCAGGTGTCTGTAAAAAGGTACTTGTTGTTGGCGCAGAAACTTATTCTCGTATTGTTGATTTCCAAGATAGAACAACTTGTGTCCTGTTCGGGGATGGTGCGGGGGCTGTTGTCCTTGCTGCGTCTGAAGAGCCCGGCATTCTGGCAACAGCATTGCATGCTGACGGTGGTTTGGGAGATATTCTGAACTTGCCTGGCAGACCGAACAATGGTGTCATTGAAGGTAGCCCTTATGTACATATGGATGGCAAGGCGGTTTTCAAGCAGGCAGTTTCTTGGATGGACCGAGTCGCGCTTGAGGCTCTTGAGAAGGCAGGGATGTCCACGGCAGATATTGATTGGCTGGTTCCCCATCAGGCCAACCTGCGTATCATGCAGAGTTCTGCCAAGAAGCTGAGCATTCCGGCAGAAAAAGTCATTGTTACTGTCAATGAACATGGCAATACCTCCGGGGCATCAATCCCATTGGCAATTGATGCTGGAATCCGTGCGGGGGACATCAAGGCAGGACAGAATATCCTTATGGTTGCTATTGGTGGTGGTCTGACATGGGGCGCCGTCGTGGCAAAGATGTAATCTGAACAAAAGGAGAAATAGGATTGAGCATGGCTAGATTCGCTTTTGTATTTCCAGGACAGGGATCCCAAGCAGTGGGTATGCTGAACGGTTTTGCAGGAAATGCCGCTGTACAGGAAACCGTAGCCGAAGCTTCTGAGGCACTTGGTTTTGATATTGGCAAGATGATTGCAGAAGGACCTAAAGAGTCGCTTGACCTGACGGTCAATACGCAACCAGTGATGTTGACTACTTCCATTGCCTTTTACCGTGCATGGCTTGCAGCAGGAGGCGTTGCCCCTGAAGTTGTCGCAGGACACAGTCTCGGTGAGTTTTCTGCATTAGTGGCTTCTGGTGTGATTCCTCTGGCAGATGCGGTCAAATTGGTCCGTTTCCGTGCCACAGCAATGCAGGAAGCTGTTCCTGTTGGAGTTGGTGGTATGGCTGCCATTATTGGTTTGGATGCAGAGGCTTTGAAAGCTGTCTGTGCAGAAGCTGCTGAAGGCGATGTGGTTGAGCCTGCAAATTTCAATTCCCCTACCCAAACGGTCATTGCCGGTCATAAGACCGCATTGGATCGTGCCTGCAAGCTGGCGAAGGCAAAAGGTGCGAAACGTGCTTTACCCCTTCCGGTCTCCGCTCCCTTCCATTCTTCCCTGTTGGTGCCGGCATCTGAACGCTTGGCGGACTATATGAAGGATTTGACATTTTCTACGCCTAAGATTCCTGTCATCAACAATGTCGATGTTGCAATCCAGAATGACCCATCTGCCATCAAGGATGCCTTGGTCCGTCAGGTTGCGAGCTCTGTTCGCTGGGTAGAGACTGTCCAGAAGATGGCATCCATGGGAATTACCCATATTGTGGATTGCGGACCGGGCAAGGTTCTTGCTGGTATGGTGAAACGGATTGATGGTTCCATCAACGGACTTGCCATTGTCGATCAGGCATCCCTTGACGCCACTTTGGAGGAACTTAAATGAAAGAACAGAATCTTGCAGGCAAGGTTGCCTTTGTAACAGGAGCTTCCCGTGGTATCGGTTGGGCGATTGCCATGGAACTGGCATCCCGGGGAGCGGTTGTTATCGGTACTGCTTTGGATGAACCTAGTGCTCAGGAAATCACGAAGGCCTTGAATGCTGTCCGTGAAGGGGCCGGTAAAGGGGTCGTTCTAGATGTCAGGGATGCTGATGCCTGCCGTGCAGCCATTGATGCCATCCAGAAAGAATTCGGGGCATTGCATATCCTAGTCAATAATGCTGGCATTACACAGGATCAGCTTGCCATGCGTATGAAAGATGAAGACTGGACAAATGTTCTGTCAATCAATCTGACAGCAGTTGCTGCCCTGTCCAGGATGGTACTCCGTGGTATGATGCGGGCGAAAGAGGGACGTATCATCAGCATTTCTTCGGTTGTTGGTTCTATCGGCAATCCAGGACAGACGAATTATGCTGCTGCCAAGGCGGGCGTAGAAGGTATGAGCCGTGCCTTGGCGCGTGAGGTTGGCAGCAGGAATATCACGGTCAATTGTGTTGCACCGGGATTTATTGATACGAATATGACCAGAGTTCTTCCAGAAGAGGTCAGAGAGAACCTGGTTAAACAGATTCCGTTGGCACGTCTGGGCAGTCCAGAAGACATTGCTGCAGCCGTTGCTTTCTTGGCATCGCCACAAGCAGCCTATATCACCGGCAGTGTATTGCATGTCAATGGTGGGATGTTCATGAACTGATGGTTGGAAGTATGCCAGCAGTTCTGGATTTTTATAAAAATCCGTCCACTGATAGGATTAATTGACCTATGCAGTGAATAAATCTGGCGCAAACCTGATAGAATGCGTCAACTTAACTTTGTTTTTTTACTAACTGGAGCCAAGAAATGTCGGAAGACATCGTAAATCGCGTAAAGAAAATCGTTGCTGATCAGCTGGGTAAACCAGAAGCAGAAATCAAACTGGAATCTTCTTTTGTGAACGATCTCGGTGCTGATTCTCTCGATACCGTTGAACTCGTTATGGCACTTGAAGACGAATTCGAAATTGAAATCCCTGATGAACAGGCTGAAAAGATCACCACTGTTCAGCAGGCAGTTGATTTTGCAAAAGCACAGATGGAAAAATAAGTCCTATTCAGGATAGGATACTGAAACAGGGAGAGCACCTTGAGCCGAAATGGACAACGCCGGGTCGTCGTTACCGGGCTGGGATGTATTTCGCCAGTGGGCAATACGGTTGCTGATATGTGGCGTGCTGTCACAGCTGGTCAATCAGGCATTGCACTGATTACCAAGTTTGATGCATCTGCTTTCAGCACCAGGTTTGCTGGAGAAGTCAAAGACTTCGAATTGGAAAAGTATATTCCAGGTAAAGAATCGCGCCATATGGATACTTTCATCCACTATGGGATGGCAGCAGGTATCCAGGCAATTGAAGATAGTGGTCTGGTGATTACCGAGGAAAATGCCGATCGAATTGGTGTCAATATCGGTTCGGGTATCGGTGGTCTGCCAATGATTGAGAAAACCCATGCAGAACTGGAAAAACGTGGTCCGCGCCGCGTCAGCCCTTTCTTTGTGCCTTCTTCAATCATCAATATGACATCAGGTTTCCTGTCTATCCGTTATGGATTGAAAGGACCGAACCTGTCATGTGTCACTGCCTGTTCGACAGGTCTGCATTCGATTGGCTATGCAGCACGTACCATTGCATATGGTGATGCAGATGTCATGATTGCAGGTGGCGCAGAGTCTACCGTTTCTCCATTGGGTATCGGTGGTTTTGCTGCTGCGAGAGCATTATCTTCCCGTAATGATGATCCTGCGACAGCGTCACGTCCTTGGGATAAGGACCGTGATGGTTTTGTCATGGGGGAAGGTGCTGGTGTGTTGGTGCTTGAAGAGTATGAACATGCAAAGGCTCGCGGTGCAAAGATTTATGCTGAGCTCTGCGGGTTTGGCATGAGTGCTGACGCACATCATATGACTGCGCCGTTGGAAGACGGTAGTGGCGCAAGCAAGTGTATGACCAATGCCATCAATGATGCTGGCATCAACCCTGATCAGGTCAACTATATCAATGCACATGGGACTTCTACACCTTTGGGAGATAAGGCAGAGACTATTGCGGTCAAACGTTCCTTGGGTGAGTCGGCCAAGAAGGTTGTTATGAGTTCTTCAAAGTCCATGGTCGGTCACTTGTTGGGTGGTGCTGGTGGTCTGGAATCTGTGATTACTGTTTTGGCGGTTTATAACCAGATTGCGCCACCAACCATCAATATCTTCAATCAGGATCCTGACTGTGATTTGGATTATTGTGCGAATGCTGCAAGGGAAATGCGTATTGATTACGCGTTGAAAAACTCTTTCGGCTTCGGTGGTACCAACAGTTCCTTGGTCTTTGGCAAGATCTGAGGCTTTGGATGTTCGGTGAAGCCACATTCACATCGTGAATGTGGCTTTGTCCTTTCTGGAGTCCTGGTAATGTCATTTGCACAGGCGATTACGGTCAGAAGATCCAGGATACATTCGTCTCTGATACTGGGGATGGCTGCCTTTTCCACAGTTACGGCAGGATTGATGCAGACAGGTACAATCGGAGCATTTGCCTTTGGAGCATCCTGGTGGGTCTCTTTCATATTGGTTGCGGTCTCCTTTTTTCTTGCTGTCAAATGGTTCCGTATGCCAATTGGTTATCGGTTGGCAGTCACGGTTGACTGCCACTTTTATATAACACAGGCTATTCCGCGTCTGGTAGAGGACGACAAGTCGGAACAGTGGGAAATGCAGGCAGATTCAACAGTCTGGCCTTCAGTCATTATCCTGCGTTTGCTGACGGCAACAGGAAAAAAGAAGACTTTGGTGCTTTTCCAGGATACGATGGAAAAAGAGACATTCCGCAAGCTTTATACTGCCTGTAGTTGGCGTTTGGCGCGTTTACGGACAGCAATCCCACAATTATAGTAGGTTGTCGGCAGTCCTTCTGTAATTGTAAAAAACTGTTTAGAAACTTCAATTGCCAGAGGTAACAGGGTATCCTGACTCTTATTTTTATCCCTGTCGCATGACAGGTTTTTCTGAATTCAATCAGGTAAAAACTATGCGGAACTTTACTGTACATCCTGTCAAAAAACTGTGTCTTGCTGCTTTTCTGGCATTATCTACCATTAGTGTCACTGCTGTTTCCCAGCAGGCATTTGCCGCATCGCCTGCGATTGTCAATGGATTGCCTGATCTGACAGGGTTGGTTGAACAGGTTGCGCCAGCCGTGGTCAATATCAGAACCGTGGAGAAGATTCAGATCCGTCGGGGACTCAATGAGTTTGACGATTATTTTTTCCGTTTTTTTGGGATGCCTGTGCCAAGCCCACAGCAGCGTCATCGGCAGGAACCTGAAGAACAGATCCGGCAGGGGATGGGGTCTGGTTTTATCATCTCTAAGGATGGTTATATCCTGACTAACCATCATGTTATCAATGGTGCTGATGAAGTCTTTGTCCGTTTGACGGATAAGCGGGAATTCACGGCGAAGGTCATTGGTTCTGACAAACGTACTGATGTAGCGCTTCTCAAAATCAATGGTAGCAACCTGCCGGTTCTCAAGACGGGGCATTCTGCCGATATCAAGGCGGGGCAATGGGTTCTAGCCATTGGTTCTCCTTTCAAGCTCGACAATACGGTTACAGCAGGAATTATCTCAGCGACAGCCCGTGATACAGGGGATTACTTGCCATTGATCCAGACAGACGTTGCCGTCAATCCTGGCAATTCTGGCGGTCCCCTGATCAACATGAACGGTGAGGCGATTGGCATCAATTCCCAGATATTCAGCCGTTCTGGCGGTTACATGGGGATTTCCTTTGCTGTGCCGATTGATGAGGCATTGCAGGTCGCTGATCAGCTGAAGAAGAGCGGTAAGGTCAGACGAGGACAGATTGGTATTCATATCTCTGAAATTAATGAGGAAACCGCCAAGGCGATGAAACTGCCTGATAGCAGGGGGATTCTGGTTGCTCAGGTTGATAGCGGTTCTCCCGCAGAAAAGGCTGGTATTGAGGCTGGTGACATCATTCTGAAGTACAACGGGCATGATGTTGAGAAAGCTTCTGAAATGTCACGTTTGGTTGGGGAAACTCCTGTCGGAACAGCGGCTGCTGTCATCGTATGGCGAAAAGGGACAACTTATACCCTGTCTGTCAGACCCAAGGTGATGGATAGCGGCAAGGTTGATAAGAAAGTTTCAGCAAAAGCTTCCAAGGACAGTAACCGTTCTGAAAAAGTGCTTGGATTGACTGTTGATGAAGTTGGTTCGGACCAGAAACAGTCTTTGGGTATAAAACATGGGGTTGTCATTACTTCCGCGAAAAATCAAGCGAAGGCCGTCGGTTTGCGTAAGGGGGATGTTATTGTTCGCATAAACAATACCGATGTTACCGGTGTTGAGACTTTCCAACAGGCCGTCGGTTCTCTCGATAGGAAGAAAATGGTGCTTCTGATGGTTCTGCGCAATGGCATGGTCAACTATGTTGCTTTCCAGCCATCATCAACTGATTGAATCAGGAAAGGCAGTGTAATCTGCCTTTCCTGACCGGGACATCAATTGCCATGGCTTCCATGATAAAATGGAAAGTCAAACTTTTTGATTTTTTCTATTTTTTATTGGAGTTTATCAAATGGCAATCGAACGTACCCTGTCTATCGTCAAACCGGATGCAGTTGCTAAAAATGTCATCGGAAAAATCTATAGCCGTTTTGAAGACGCTGGCCTGAAAATTGTTGCAGCCCGTATGGTTCAGCTTTCCCGTGCTGAAGCAGAAGGTTTCTATGCTGTCCACAAGGAGAGGCCTTTTTTCAAAGACCTCGTTGATTTCATGATTTCCGGTCCGGTAATGGTCCAGGTTCTTGAAGGTGAAGGTGCTATTGCCAAAAACCGCGAACTGATGGGGGCAACGGATCCAAAGAAAGCGGATAAGGGCACTATCCGTGCAGATTTTGCAGATTCTATTGATGCCAACGCTGTCCATGGTTCCGATGCTCCTGAAACCGCAGCGGTCGAAATCGCCTTCTTCTTTCCTTCCATGCAGATCTGCTCACGCTGATATCTTGATATCCCTGCATCCATCATGCCAGGGATGCAGGGAGGGTGATATGTCACAGCGGATGAGATGATATGAAAAATGTACGGACCAATATACTGGGATTGACTCCTGGACAGCTGGTCGAATATTGCAGTTCGTTGGATGAAAAGCCTTTCCGTGCTAAGCAGCTGCAACGCTGGATACACCAGTGGGGCGTTGATGATTTCAGTGTAATGACTGATTTAGCGAAGTCTTTCAGAAGTAAACTGGCGGATAATGCGGAAATCAGGGCACCTGCCATTCTTAAAGATCATATCTCCTTGGATGGTACCCGTAAATGGTTACTTGATGTCGGTCAAGGCAATGCGATTGAGACGGTTTTTATTCCAGAAGGCGATCGAGGAACGCTCTGCGTATCCACCCAGGCAGGTTGTGCGGTCAACTGTCTGTTCTGTTCAACAGGCAAGCAGGGGTTCAACCGGAATCTGACTGCTCATGAAATTATCGGTCAGTTGTGGATGGCGGAATCTGTTATCCGAAAGGCCAGAGGCATTCCTCCTGGCAAGAATGATAGACAGATATCGAATGTCGTTATGATGGGAATGGGAGAACCCCTTCATAACTTTGATGCGACAGTCAGCGCCTTGAAACTGATGCTGGATGACAATGCTTATGGCCTTTCCAGAAGGCGGGTTACTGTATCGACTTGTGGGGTTATCCCAATGATGGACAGGCTTGCGCAGGAATGCCCAGTAGCATTGGCAGTGTCATTGCATGCACCAGATGATCAATTGCGGGATGTGCTTGTCCCGTTGAACCGGCAGTATCCATTGGCAGAATTGATGGCAGCCTGTAATCGTTATCTTAATTATGCGCCCCGCGATTTTATCACATTTGAATACTGTATGCTGGATGGTGTCAATGATACCGATGCGCATGCCTACAGATTGGTTGAACTGGTTCAGAAAGGGCCTGTTCCTGTTTCCTGTAAACTGAATCTGATTCCTTTCAATTCTATCCCTATGCCTGGGTTACGTCGTGCAACAGATGCGAGGATTGCTTCATTTGCGGAAATCTTGCGGAATGCAGGTATCGTCACTACAGTCAGGAAGACCAGGGGGGAAGATATTGAAGCAGCATGTGGCTTGTTGGCGGGGGAAATCATGGATAAGACAAGGGTTCAGGAACGGATGGCGAAAAAAGGAATTGGAACCGAAGAATATCTGAGGCATTATCAGTTCAAGAATATCTGCAACTGATTCCTTCTCTTTGCTCAAGCGGGAAAACAGTTTTTTCTATCTAGGATTGGAAATGGAAAACGCAAACCGTAGTAATGTCAATAAACAGACTGCGGATGGACAGCAGTCTGAAACAAAGAAAATCCAGTCTTCGGATTTTGTGAAATCGCCTTGTAAGGCATTGGCGGCGAAACGTCAGGAATTAGGCTGGAGTGAAGAACAGGTTGCCGCCCGTTTGAAAATGACTGTCCGCCAGATTCGGGCGATGGAGGCTGGGGATTATGAGGCGTTTCATGGTGTAGCGATTGCAAGGGGATTTGTCCGTTCTTATGCATGTTTGATGGATCTTGATCCAGAACCATTGGTAGCTTTCTTTGCCAAAGGAGAAGGTGCTGCACCATCGCATAAACATATCAAGGATGTCGCATCTATGTCACAGGTCTCGCAGTCGTTTGAAGACAGCCAGATGATATTTCATAGACGGTCTGGTGGCGGGAAAAAGATTCTGGCGTTTGTAGCACTTGCCTTGATTGTTGTATTGGGGCTTGCTTGGTATATGAAGTTGATTCCATGGCATCGACCTACGCCAAGGGCACCTGGCGTTGAGAAACCGGTTGTCCAGCAATCGGTTAAACAAGTCAAAGAAACTACTTTCCAGCCCGTAGTACAGGAAATAGCAAAAACTGATGTAAAAGAACAGGCATCTGCAGTTGTGCAGTCCAGCGATTCAGGTGTGGCTCCATTGACCCTGAAGTTCAGTGGCGTATCCTGGGTTCAGATACAGAGCGAAGATGGTAAGAGGACTATTGCCCAATTTACTTCTAAAGCAGGGGAGACCAAGAAGATTGATGTTCCGGTTCCTGCTGTCATTGTGATTGGCAATATCAAAGGTGTTGAGATGGAATACCGTAATGTAGCGGTTGATCTGAATGCTGTCTCTAAAGGCAATACTGCAAAAATTCCTCTGAATTAAGAGCATGATGCAAGAGCTGGTCAGGAAAATAACAGTGAGTCCTGTTCCTAGGAAACAGACTCATCAGGTTGTAATCCTTCATCAGGACAGGAGGGTACTGGTTGGTGGAGGTGCGCCTGTTGTTATCCAGTCAATGACGAATACCTTGACGGCGGATATTGGTTCGACGGTCTCACAGGTGGTCCAGCTTGCAGATGCTGGAGCGGAACTGGTTCGGATTACTGTCAATACACCAGAAGCAGCGGTAGCTGTGCCTGTGATACGGGAAAAGTTGGATAGTCAGGGATGTTATGTGCCTTTGGTCGGGGATTTCCACTATAACGGCCATCAGCTGCTAACGCAGCATCCAGCATGTGCCGAAGCATTGTCAAAATACCGGATCAATCCTGGCAATATCGGCCGGGGAAGTCAGAAAGCAATGCATTTTGCGATGATGGTTGATACAGCTTGCCGTTATGACCGTCCGATACGTATTGGTGTAAATTGGGGCAGTCTTGACCAGAGTGTGCTCGAACGGTTGATGGATGAGAATTCAGCAAAGGCAGCTCCATTACCTGCGCATCTGGTTATGCGCGATGCATTGGTTGAATCTGCTTTGGAAAGTGCGGATGAGGCCGTCAGGCTTGGCTTGCCAGCTGAAAAAATCATCCTATCTTGTAAGGTATCTTCCGTGCAGGACTTGATAGCAGTCAACCGGATGCTTTCTGATAGGTGTCGCTATGCCTTGCATCTGGGCTTGACTGAAGCTGGAGGCGGTTCTCGGGGTATTGTCGCTTCATCTGCTGGGCTGGCTGTGTTGTTGCTGGAGGGAATTGGCGATACAATCCGCATTTCATTGACGCCAGGGCCGGGAGAAGCTAGGACAAAGGAAGTGCTTGTCGCACAGGAACTTTTACAGTCAATGGGGTTCAGGTATTTTTCACCGCAGTTGATTTCCTGTCCAGGATGTGGGCGCACCACATCAGCGTTTTTCCAGGAGCTTGCCTACAGGACACAACAGTACCTGCATGCACAGGGAGCTGTCTGGCGGAAACAGTATCCCGGTGTGGAGAATATGAAAGTCGCTGTCATGGGTTGTGTTGTGAATGGTCCGGGGGAATCCCGGCATGCCGATATCGGTATCAGTCTGCCTGGGACAGGGGAGTCACCGGCTGCAGTTGTTTATGCAGATGGCGTGAAGGCAGCTGTTTTGCGAGGGCAGGATATTGAGGAACGTTTTCAGCAGATGATTGCTGAATATATTGAAACGCATTATGGTAGTCAGGAACACATGCCAGCCTGAATGGTGTGCAGCCTGAACACAGATAGATATGGCAGAAGAAAACAAAAAGAAAAAGGTCAAGAAGATACTGGGTATCAAAGGCATGAATGACATCCTGCCTGAGGATGCCGCTGTTTGGGAATTTCTTGAAGGGACGGTTGAATCAGTCCTCCGCAGTTATGGGTACCAGCGTATCAGGACACCGATTGTGGAAGATACATCCCTGTTCTCTCGAGGATTGGGAGAGGTTACTGATATTGTTGAGAAAGAGATGTACTCTTTTGAAGATGCCATGAACGGTGATCAGTTGACTTTGCGGCCGGAGTGTACGGCAGGGGTCGTCCGCGCGGCCGTTGAGCATAATCTCATCTACAATGGTCCAAGGCGTCTTTGGTATTCTGGACCAATGTTCCGTCATGAACGCCCCCAACGGGGACGTTACCGCCAGTTTCATCAGATTGGTTGTGAGGCATTGGGGTTTCCGGGACCGGATATTGATGCAGAAATCATCCTTCTCTGCCACCGTATATGGCAGTACCTGGGGCTTCAGAATGTCCGTCTGGAAATTAATTCCATCGGTGATGCTGATGAACGTAACCGCCATCGAGCAGACCTGATTGCTTATTTTGAAAGACATAAGGGGGTGTTGGATGAAGATGCACGGAGACGCCTTTATGCCAATCCTCTGCGTATCCTAGATACCAAGAATCCCGATATGCAGGATATGGTCAATACCGCGCCAAAACTGATTGATTATCTTGGTGAAGAATCCCTCAGGCATTTTGAAGGGATACAGGAAATCTTGACCCGAAATGGCATTGGATTCACTGTCAATCCGCGCTTGGTGCGGGGAATGGATTACTATAACCGCACAGTTTTTGAATGGATCAGTGATGAGCTGGGCGCTCAGGGGACTATCTGCGGAGGTGGCCGTTATGATCCGCTGTTTGAGATGTTTGGAGGTAGAAATACCCCGTCCTGTGGTTTTGCCATGGGGGTTGAGCGTATCATTGAGCTGCTCAAAGTGCAGGGAGGCATTGAGGATCAACGGCAGGCAGATATTTATATTGTCCATCAGGGTGATAAGGCGAAAATAGAGGCCATGGCTGTTGCTGAGGCTTTACGCGATTGCAGTTTGGATGTCATTCTTTACTGTGCTGCGGCGAATTCCAGTGGTAGCTTTAAGTCACAGATGAAACGTGCGGATGAAAGTGGTGCGCTCTTTACGGTCATCATCGGTGAAGATGAGATTGCATCAGGCAACGCGACTGTCAAGGAAATGCGTTCGGGCAGTACAGGTGGGGTACAGGAAAGCGTGGCATTTGAAGATTTGCCGGATTATCTGCTTCAGCAGGCGGTTGACGGTTGTGGTCTGGATGGGCTGTGCAGTATTGAAGGTAGTATACAGGAACAGTAACAGGATTTTTGCGGGAAAATAAAATGGCTTTCAATTTAGAAGAACAGGAACAGATAGATTCCCTGAAGCGTGTATGGAAGCGTTACGGTAATATCGCCACTTGGGTACTGATTGTTGTTTTGGCTGTTTATGCAGTAATCCAAGGATGGAACTGGTATCAGCGCAAACAGGCTGCTCAGGCCTCAGCCTTATATTATGAAATGCAGACAGCTGTCTTGTCTGGTGATTCCCAACGTGTCCTGCAGGTTGCCAAGGATGTGCAGGACAAGTTTAGTGGAACGGTCTATGCACCGATGATTTCATTGGTTGCTGCGAAAATGGCTTATGAAAACAACGATGCTGCAACCGCAAAGACCCAGTTGAAATGGGTGACCCAGAACAGCAGTGAAGAAGGCTATAAAGTACTTGCCCGTGTCCGTCTAGCAGGTATACTGCTTGATGAAAAGGCTTATGATGAAGCATTGGGTGTCCTGTCTGGCAGTGCGCCTGAGGCGTTCATTGGCTTGATAGAAGACCGGAAAGGGGATATCTATCTGGCTCAGGACAAGGTGGAGGAAGCGAGAGCCTCATACAGGGTTGCCTATGAGAAAATGGCTCCTGAAAATCCAGGCCGGCAGTTGATCAAGCTGAAGCTGGAAGAAGTCGGTGTTGATATTACGGCTGAAAATACATCTGTCAACAAAGGATAAATCTGTGAGAAAAGTCTGGCGACTGCCCCTGTTGTTCCTCTGCGCATTGCTTTGCATGCCACTTGCAGGTTGTTTCAGTTGGTTCTCTTCTGAAGAACCCAAGCATCCGCCTGCTGCATTGACTGATATTGAATCCCCGAGGAATGTCCGTCAGCTTTGGTCTGTTAGCATAGGTTCAGCGGAAAAAGGTATGTTTGTTCCGGCAGCCTCCTTCGATGTTATTTATGCGGCATCCGGTGACGGCAGGGTTACGAAGGTCGATGCATCGAACGGTGATGTCATCTGGTATAAGGATGTCGATATAGAATTGACTGCGGGCGTTGGTACCGATGGTGCGACAGTGGCAGTTGCTGGCGAAAAGGGGGTACTGATTGCCCTAGGCTCTGATGGTCAGGAAAAATGGCGTGCCCAACTGTCCACCGAAGTGATGGCAAGTCCGATTGTTGTCAAGGGATTGGTGGTGGTCCGCAGCATGGATAACCAGATTTCTGCCTATGATGCAGATACTGGCGAACGCCGTTGGGTGGTTCCCTACCGTCTGCCTGCGCTGATGCTCCGGCGTGAACCGGGTATGGCGACAGTGGGACCAACTGTTGTTGTGGCAACGCCTGGTGGGAAAATGCTTTCGATGATGCTGGACAATGGTGCCATCCGATGGGAAGTGCCTGTCGGTCTGCCCAGAGGGACTAGTGAACTGGAAAGGCTGGCTGATGTGACTGGTGTTCCTACTATTTTTGGGCAGGGTGTCTGCGTCACATCGTGGCATGGCCGTATCGGTTGTTTTGATGTTGTATCTGGTAACGCTTTCTGGACCAAGGATTTCTCCAGCAAGGTTGGTGTCAGTATTGACCAAGACTACGTCTATGGCATTGACCAGGCAGACAAGGTTTATGCCTTTGCCAATACCAGTGGACATAGTGTCTGGCGGAATGAAAAACTGACTTACCGCAACTTGTCCTCACCAGCATCGTTCCTTTCAACCGTTGTTGTCGGTGACCAAGATGGTTATGTCCATTTCCTGTCCCGCTTTGATGGGGCTTTCAGTGCTAGGACATCGACAGATGGGTCGCCAATCATTGCGGCACCGCTCGTCTTGTCTGACCGTGTTGTTATCCAGACGACTGGTGGATCATTGCGGGCTTTTGCATTGGATTGATTAAGCTTTGCAGACTCTGCCATCAAGTCTGCATGAGCTGGATAAAAAGAACAAGAAAGAGAAGAATAAGAAGAAATGAAACCTGTTATTGCGCTGGTGGGGCGCCCCAATGTCGGGAAATCCACATTGTTCAACAGACTGACTCGTTCCCGGGCTGCGCTGGTTGCTGATTTTCCTGGATTGACTCGGGACCGTCATTATGGTGAGGGTCGGATTGGCAGTCGTCCATTTCTTGTCATTGATACAGGTGGTTTTGAACCGGTTGTCAAAGAAGGTGTCTTGCAGGAGATGGCAAAACAAACCCAGCAGGCAATTGCTGAGGCAGATGTTGTCATCTTTATTGTTGATGCCCGTCAGGGACTGTCTCCCCATGACCGGGTCATTGCTCAGTATCTCCGGCGTTGTGATCGTCCGGTACTGTTGGCGGTTAATAAATCTGAAGGCATGAAATACACTGCCGCTGTTTCTGAGTTCTATGAACTGGGATTGGGGGAGCCAGCATCGATTTCATCTGCTCATGGCGATGGGGTTTATTCCTTGGTGGAGGATGCGCTCAGGCATGTTTCTGAGGAAGAATCTCTGCCTGAAGAAGGAGAAGACCTGCCAGAGGAACAGAAGACCATCAGACTGGCGATTGTCGGACGGCCTAATGTTGGTAAATCGACCATGGTCAATGCCTTGCTGGGAGAGGAGAGGGTCATTGCATTCGATATGCCGGGAACAACCCGTGATGCAATAGAAATCCCCTTTGAGCGGAATGGCAGGCATTACACTCTTATTGACACGGCAGGTTTGAGAAAACGGGGCAAGGTTTTCCAGGCAGTCGAGAAATTTTCTGTCGTCAAAACACTTCAGGCGATTTCGGATGCCAATGTCGTTCTTCTGTTGCTGGATGCACGTCAGGACATTTCTGAACAAGATGCCCATATTGCTGGTTTTATCCTTGAAAGTGGCAGGGCGCTGGTTGTCGGCGTTAATAAATGGGATGGTCTTTCCAAGGACAGGCGCCGGGAAATCAAAGAAAACGTGGAATGGAAGTTCCATTTCCTGTCGTTTGCCAAGTTCCATTATATCTCTGCTCTGAAATCATCAGGGATTGCGTCTCTGATGCGTTCTGTTGATGCCGCATATGCTGCTGCAATGGCAAAATTGGCAACACCTAAGCTGACCCGTGTCCTTCAGGAAGCCGTTGAGCATCAGCAACCACCCCGCCGTCAGGCAGGTATCCGGCCTAAATTGCGGTATGCTCATCAGGGTGGAAAGAATCCACCGGTCATTGTCATTCATGGCAATAGCCTTGAAAATATTGCAGATGATTATAGGCGCTATCTTGAACGCCATTTTCGTGACGCGTTTTCCTTGGCAGGAACCCCCTTACGTATTGAGTTCCGTTCAGGAGACAATCCTTTTGACAGGAAATGACAGGAACCTGGTTCAGTCCGGAATAAAG
>JBJEXA010000061.1:0-3692 GCA_051885335.1 Oxalobacter sp.
GACCCCAAGGCAAGGAAGCATGTCCTGTACAAGGAAACCAAGATCAAGTGATCGGGGACACAAAGGGGCGAAAAGCCGACAGGAAACTGTCGGCTTTTCTGTTGTCTTCTGCCTAAGACTTTTCTGATAAGATGTTTTCCTGTATTGAAGAAATTGTTGATGTCCTATTCCTTTTATGCATCAGAAACCAATTCCCTTGCCCCCGTTAAATGGTTTCCCTCCCGTTTTATCGAAGGATATCCATACTTTGATCCTTGGCAGTTTTCCCGGCCGGGAATCATTGGCACAGCGGCAGTATTATGCACACCCAAGGAACCAGTTCTGGCCACTTCTTTCCAACGTCTTGGATGACGATCTGGTTTCGCTTGATTATGAACAGCGATTGCAACGGCTGCTATCCCACCGCATCGGGTTATGGGATGTAATCACGATGTGTGAACGTGAAGGCAGTCTGGATGCCAGAATCCGCAAAGCAGTCCCAAACGATTTTGCACGTCTGAAACAGGAATGCCCTTTACTGACAAAAATTTGTTTCAATGGGAAAGTTGCTGGGGCTTATGCTACCCGGCTAGCAGGTGCCGGATACCAGACATTGCAGCTTCCCTCTTCTTCGCCTGCTTATGCCAGTCGTACTTTTGAAGAAAAACTGTCTGTATGGCGGAAAATCGTCCTGTAATGCATCAAGGGTTTCTCCGTTTAATGAACCAATCCGTCCTCTCATCACAGTGATAAAATTAATATTTTATATCCAATAAAAGAATAAAGGCCATGCTTAACGAAATCAACTCAATTGGCCAGAAGGTTATCTGCCAGGCATGACGGAAAATTTTGCATCCAACGAAATTATCGTCAAAGGTATAACCGTAAAAAAGGTCTGGAACAGTCTTGTCAATACGTCCATCTGGAAATTGCATTACTAAAATATGCCGGATATTTTCTTCTATGAAAATGACGGTCTCTTATTAAGACCGGATACCAGGTTCCGGTTCAAGACATTTGGTTTTCCTGTTGAGGCAGAAGTTGTCGGGTTTGGGGCACCATCTCAAGGGAAACCTGCCGAAGACCCGTTCAATTCTGAGCCGGATATCCTGAACCAGGAATATCAGGATTGAATTAAAAGGTTGGCAAAACGGTTCTGGCAATGAAAAACACCTGAAATTCTGGTATTTTTCTCAAGATAAAAAAGAGATACATGCTGCACGCTGTATCTCTTCTTCAGATTCAGATACCTGGCTTATGCTGGTGTCGTAATCATGACATCACATTCGGCCTCATTGATGGCATAATGAACTGTGCTTCCGACCAGGTATTCTTCCAGTCTGGTGCGGGGATGTTTGCCCAAGACCAACAGATCAATATCGAATTTCCTGACATAGTCGAGAATCTCCTGATAGGGAATACCGATTTCAACCTGGGCTTGCAGGTTCCTCGGAGATTCAAGTGCTTCTATCAACTGATTGATTTTTTCCAGTGCGTCGCCCTTGACCTTCTTGCGATACTCTTCAAGGATTTCAACTGTGATATTGGCATAACGCAGACGGCTGGCACATGGGGATTCACAGACACTCATCAAGATGATTTCAGCATCTTCAGGAATGAAAGGCAACGACTGTGTGACCTGATTGATGGAGACCTCTGAGAAATCAATTGGTATCAAAACCCGTCTGTAAGGCCGTATTTCTTTCTGCCGAATGATAAGAACAGGACATGGGCTGCCTTGGATCAGTTTTGCCGGAATATTCCCGATAATCGGCATAAAATGGTAACCCTGTCCATGGGCTCCAATGACCAGCAGTGATGCCTTTTTTTCTTCCAGCAAGGCCTGGATTTCATTAGGCACTTTACCGGTACGGATGATTGGCGTAACAGTGATACCTTCTTCTTCAGAAAGCTGTTTGGCGGTCTCTCCAAGAGTCTTTTCAACCTCTTTACGGATGAGTTCTTGCGTAAGAACTTGGTTCGCCATCAGCATGGCATAGAAATCAAGACTGCTCTGCTCCTGGACATTGACGAGGAGCATTTCTGCATTCCCCAGATGTCTGGTAAGCACAGCACCTCTGACTTCAGCAAACTTCGCCCAGTCTGACATATCTGTTGCTGTGAGAACATAACGTTTTTCTGGCATGGTATCCTCCCTTCAGGGCTAGCAGATAATTGTCTTCTTATTACAAAATTATAATCCTGTTTTTTCTTTGCAATCTGCTTTTTCAAATTTTCAAATATGAATTGAAGATACTGGTATGGCATGGAATATTATGGTGATCTGTCACGGGAATATCTGTCGGAGCCCAATGGCGGAGGCCTTTTTGAAAAAACGTCTTCCTGATTCAAAGATTGTCTCGGCAGGACTGGAACGGGCTACATCAGGCTGGCATGCAGAAGATGATGCGGTCAAGGCAATGACAGAACACGGGATTGACATCAGCAATCACCGAGCGCAGCCGTTAACGGAAGATCTGCTGGAAGATGTTGATATTGTCCTGACCATGGAAGAAGATCATGTCAGGATTGTTCGACGCAGGTTTCCAAAATTCAAGGGGATTGCCAAACGGCTTGCGATGGAACAGATGTGAAAGACTCCTATGGATATCCGTTCAGTATGTTCAGGAAGGTTTGTCAACAGATTTCAGAGGGCGTGGATGCATTCTGCAAAGCGCTGACCACGCAAATGCCTGACAGATAAGATAGAGTCTTCCCCTTTGTCCTATGTAAATTCTGGAGCTGTCTTGGATAACTAAGTTGATTTAGGATAGCCGCATGAGAAAGAGCCGGCTAAGGTGGTTAAAACAATGGGGAGAGAAGAAATGCCTTAGTTATCCAGGACAGCCCCTTTATTTTTTCACTGACAGCATGTTACGATAATCGAATCAGTTTATCCTCTGCCTATAACGGATTTTCTGAAGACTGAATATCTGAAAACATCCAAACCTCTCAATCAAGGTCATCATGGAAGAAAAAAAATCGTTTTTACAGGAATTCAAGGAATTTGCCATGAAAGGCAATGTTGTGGATATGGCTGTCGGTGTCATCATCGGCGGCGCATTCGGCAAGATTGTCACCTCCCTGGTTGAAGATATTCTGATGCCGGCCTTCGGCTATCTGATTGGTGGCATGGATTTCAAGGATATGAAATACATCATCAAGACTGCCATCAAGGAAGGAGATAAAGTCATCAAACCAGAAGTGGCAATTTCCTATGGCAATTTCATTCAGGTCATTATCGATTTCCTCATTATTGCCATCTCGATTTTCATTGTCATCAAGATTGTGGTGCGGCTTTCAGAACTGCGTAAGAAGGAAGCAGAAGCGCAGGAAACTCCTGCTGAAGAAGCGCCACCAGAACCACCACCTGCCGATGTCCAGCTGTTGACAGAAATCCGAGACCTCTTGAAAGAAAAGCAAGAAATAAAGAAAGAATAAGTTGTATTCCCTGCGGATAACCTGAAACAGGCATACAAAAACCCATCAGGCAGTGGAAATTGCTTGATGGGTTTTTTCTTTCCCTAAGGCGAGAAATCACTGTTTCAACACAAGCATCAACACCCCAGCAATCCCCGGCATCAGAACCATGGCTGCTTTCAACAACCAACGTGGCGCAAACCGTGTGAATTTTGCACCGATATAAGCCCCTGTCATAGATCCCAACAGCACCTGGATGAAAAGCATGAGGTCAAGAAGCCCTGAGAGGAGAT
>JBJEXA010000062.1:0-3686 GCA_051885335.1 Oxalobacter sp.
CATATTCATATGGAAAACGGAAGCGATTGTATTGCCGCATTTTCCGCCTGTGGTGTTAATGTTTTTCTGATCCAGACATAACACACGGTGTGTCTGACCGTTACGGTTGCCATAGGCAAGTATCATGTACACACGGTCTGTATGATTTGAAGCAGTCATCTGCCAGTAGAAAAGGGCAATGGACTGCCCATTATCAGTCACCAGGCGTGAAGAAGCAGAAAGCTGCTGATTGATGTCTGTTGCAGACATTCCCTGCAAGATATCCTGTTGACTCAGGAATTTTGCAACAGGCTTGCGGAACCTTTTTTCCAGTTTTGACAGATTGGCAGCAGTGACGGGCATCTTGTCCAAGGAACCACTGTGGGTAAGCACCTGCCCATCTGTTGGAGCCATCAGTCGGTTGGCAACTGCATTTTCGCGGTTTATCCACATCCGGATAATTGCAAGGACACATAGCAGCATGGCTATAATTGCGGCAATTTTCATGTTGCGGCTCATGCCTGTCCCTTTCTGAAGGTTCCGTAATGCTGATGCATGTCTTACTGAGGAATGGTGCGGATTGGACAACAATGGTTGACGTTGGGGCATGGAATGCCTGTCATCATTTTGTGGCATACCTCTGTCAGTCATGGTTGTTCAAATGCGGACATGGAAAATTTTCTCAATTTCATCCGCACAGGCACCATGGGTCAGCGAGACAGGGTAACGGTAATAGCAGGCGATACGTTTCAGTGTTTCACCTGAATAGCCATACACCACGACACCATGACTGATGGTATCGATACGAACAGCAGGGTAACGGTAACGGAAGACAACCAGACGGCGACCTGCGACAGGAATGGAGAATGCTTCAACCTCAAGGCGCTTCAACAGTGTATCCATCGCATTCTGCATCGGGGTCTTTTCTGGCGGGATAGTGCTGGCAACAGGTTCAGATGACTGTGGTGCTTGTTGTGCGGCATCATCCGGTTTTGTTTCAACATTCTGTGAGGATGGTTCTCCAGCGGACTGTGCCGGTTTGTCTGGCGGTACATTGTTTGCCAGAGCGATTTCCTCTGCGACTGTTGGTCGCATGGCTTTGCCGAACTTATGCAGATCGTGAGGAGACAGCTTGGAAAGTTTTTCTTTCACATCCATCGCATCGGAGGTGGTCACAATCATATCCCGTCTTGGAGAAAGATTTTTCGTGCGTAGCCAGTCTCCGATAAAATGACGGGCGGCAAAGCAGATGATGACCAGTGCCAGGACAACACCCAGTGCAATCAAGCGTCGTTTCCGCTTTTCGTTGTTGGAAAGAAACTGTCGTTCAGGCATCAATATTCCTTAAGTATCAAAAAGTAAAGACTGTTCATGGCTCATCTAGGGGATAGTCAGCAGGCAATGCAAATGCCCCTTTACCAGAACTGTATCGGACTTCATAAGTCATCGGTTCCAGCTGTTTGCCCTTGACTTGTCTGTTCATATTGACATGAATCGGGTAAAAGCCGTCACGGGCATCAGATTCTATGATAGAGCCTTGCCTTCATACATCGTAACAAGACTTTCGTTTTCCTGTGCACCGCTGTCATCGTGGTAAATCGGGATGAAACCGAGGTTCTGGATGATGTATTGTGACATGCTGTTTTTTCCCAGGGAGTAAAACTGCAGCCAACTGTCAGTATAGCCTTGACCTGTATTACTATTCTCAAACTGCCAGCCATAACGGCCAGGCCCCAATTTTATAAATTTTCCTTCAGGGGCATTACCATAGGCCCCCAGTTCTTTCTTGGGTTCCTGGGCGATGATTCTTGGAGAACTGTCAGAGCCTGTATAGACGAACATTCCGATAAGGCCGCCTGATACACCTGTTGTGAGGTCGATTTCATCCCCGGAAGCCAAGAAGAATTTGACTTGTTCTCCTTCAATAGAAACCTGTTGCTGGGCAATCGGTTTCATGCAATGGGGACGGTTGAGTTGTCCACCTTTGACGAGCCAACATTTGAAGTGGGCATTATATTTTCCGTAAGCCTTGTTCATCACGCCGTTTGGGGAAATATTGCCGGCATATAATGTTCCCATGACACCGATAAATCCCAATGCAGCGATTGCAGCAGTCTGTCTCTTCATAACTCTTCTTGGAGAACAGGTTCCAACATGATGGGGTGCAGGGAAGACTGCTGTCAGTTAGACAGTAAATCCCCCGGTTTCACGCCATTTTTTGCAAACCAGCCAGCATTCATTTCAAGTGCATAGTAAATAGGACCATTAGTATTGCAATGGTTGTCTGTTGACAGTGGTTTCATATCTGCTTCAATATTCACAATCTTGCCCGAGCCATCAATGAAAGCAACATCTAACGGGATCTTCGTATCCTTCATCCACATGCAGGCTTTTTCAACAGGTGCTCCGTAAGAGAAGATCATGCCGTTATTCTCTTCCATCTTGTCAACATGCATCAAGCCCTGTTTGCGCTGTTCTTCTGTCTCGGCGATCAAAACAGTGATTTCCTTGCCGCCCAGTTTCAGTTTCGCCATTGACATGGGCTCTGGCTGTGCTGGAGCGATAGCACTGGATACATCTGTATTGATTGTATTATTGGCGCTGTCACTGGCTGCAAACACAGAGCCTGCTACCAAAGCTAGCAATGAAGCAATCAACCATCTTTTCATCTTAAGCCTCCTCGAAATCTCTGAATAACCACATCATACAGACAGCAGACCGGCCTGTCATGTAACGTTGTGTAACCAAACACCTGTCAGCATCTGTCAGATGCCTTCATTGTCATGCTGTTTCTGCCATGCTTCTGCCCGTGATGCGTCGTCATCAAAGGTCGTGAAAGCAGGGATAATGCGGTTGTCTGGAGGAACAAGGCTTGTTGATAGGTTGGCAGTTGGTCGGCGATAGGGATGTTTTGTAGCCTTGTTTGTTACTTTTTGGGGAGGAACTTCCTTTTCAGGCTGTTTCAAAACAGATTGACTATCCATCGTTTGCTTGGGTTGCGTTTTCAAGGCAAACGGAATACCGCCATGCAGGATAACCTGCCTGAAAAAGAGGTTTATCGCAGTGGTGGAAGACAACCCCAGCTGTCTGAAAACAGCCTCAGCCTGTTCTTTGATATCCGGTTCAATGCGGATATTCAGCGTTGTAGACTTCATATTTTTAGCAAATATCATCATAATGCGATTACATTGTAATGTTAAAAACATTACATTGAAAACTTATATGCATTACATCAGAACACCAGTTATCCAGATTTCGATGCCGATGCCAATTAGGATGCTGCTGAACAATTCCGTTTTACTGGCAAGGCATGTTCCCGGCCGTTGACCAGCGACCAATCCGCAAAGGCAGATGAAGAAAGTCACTGCACCGATGATCAGGGATGACAGTCATGTCAGTATCCAGTCATAAGCGACGTGCGGACATTCCACTATCCGGTAGGTCGTTTGCTAAGGGAAACAGAAAACGCATCCATGGCAAGTCCGATACCAAACGGGATGCTGTTGATGAAAAAATAAGAGAATCCGCCGTCTCAAAACGGATGAACAAAACGATGTGGTAAGTATATGACTATTCCCGTCAGGAAAACCCGTATGACACCTGGGGTTTGAAATGGGAGAGGAGACAGTCCGGTGTCGTTTTGCTATGCTGCATCAGAAAAGGGCAAAGCTGAAAAATTATTCAACTATCGGCATAAAATCCACTGA
>JBJEXA010000063.1:0-3645 GCA_051885335.1 Oxalobacter sp.
CATGTTTCGGCCTGCCATGCCGCTTCTTTTTCTGATGCCTTCTTTTTTGAGGGAGAGCCGTGAGACTTGGGGGGATATGAGGCAAAAAACAAGCGCTGAATCCTCTGGGCAGTCTCGATGAATCAGGAACCCACCGAGGGGTTGCAACTGCAACCCGGTAGGAATCTCCAGCATTCATGCTGGGGAAGACGTCAATTCCGTTTTTTTCCTGCCTGTCTGTCCAGTTCTGCCAGCCAGTTGAGTTTTTCCTGTATTTTCTTTTCCAGTCCATAAGGGGTCGGCTGGTAGAAGGGGATTTCATCCATGCCATCGGGAAAATAGGTTTCGCCAGCAGCATAGGCATTGGGTTCATCATGCGCATAGCGGTATTCTCTGCCATAGCCGAGTTCTTTCATCAGTTTGGTCGGCGCATTACGCAGATGGATGGGTACTTCCCGTGAGCGGTCGTTTTTGACAAAGGCGCGGACGGTATTATAGGCAATCTCCCCGGCATTGCTTTTGGCAGCGATGGCAAGGTAGATAATGGCCTGGGCAATCGCCAGTTCGCCTTCTGGGCTGCCAAGCCGTTCGTAAGTGGCGGCGGCTTCATTGGCGATCTGGGCAGCACGGGGGTCTGCCAGCCCGATATCTTCCCATGCCATGCGGATGACCCGTCTGGCGATGTAGCGGGGGTCTGCGCCACCATCGAGCATGCGCGCAAACCAGTAGAGGGCGGCGTTTGGGTGTGAGCCCCGGACGGATTTGTGCAATGCGGAAATCTGATCGTAGAACCCATCGCCTTTGTTGTCAAACCGCCGGAAAGCTTCACCCAGGGTTTCTTTGAGCAGGGTGGCTGAGATGGGGGCCTGCTTCCTGCTGGCTGCCTGTGCGGCAAGGTCGAGCAGGTTCAGCAGTTTGCGGGCATCGCCATCTGCACTGTTGATGAGCATGTCTCTGCCATCCTGTGTAAGGGTGGTTTCGGTCAGCTCCTGTGCCAGTGCCCGGTCAATCAGGCTGTTCAGCTGCTGGCTGTCCAAGGATTTGAGGACATAGACGGCAGACCGGGATAGCAGTGCGTTGTTGACTTCAAAGGAGGGGTTTTCGGTGGTTGCCCCGATGAAGGTGAAGAGTCCGCTTTCGACATGGGGCAGAAAAGCATCTTGCTGGCTTTTGTTGAAACGGTGGACTTCATCGACGAAGAGGATGGTACGTCTGCCTGAGTTGGCTCGGACCAGCCGGGCACGTTCGACGGCATCACGGATGTCTTTGACCCCGGAAAGAACAGCGGACAATGCGATGAATTCGGCATCAAAGGCATCTGCCATCAGACGGGCGAGGGTGGTTTTGCCGACACCGGGCGGGCCCCAGAGAATCATGGAATGGGGTTCTCCGGATTCAAAGGCGAGCCGTAGGGGTTTGCCTTCGTTCAGCAGGTGTTCCTGTCCGACGACATCATCAATGGTCTGTGGGCGTAAACGTTCAGCTAAAGGGGCTTGGGGCATAGCGGCATGTCTATGGATAATGATGGGGACAGTCTATCTGATGGCAAGGAGACAATCAAAACCTTTTGTTGGATTTCTGTATTTGCAGTGTGGCATTCTGATGGTTTTGGTGTATGGTTGGCAGGATGCTGCTGGATACGGTGTCAGGTGGATGATGGTGTTCAAGAGGGATCAAGGTTGGAGGAATGCTATGGCAGGGCAGGTTGATGGAGAGAAGCAGGTGTTTTCAGATGCGGATTTGATTGAGTCCCGTATTGATGGACAGATGGTGTATTCGGGGAGTTTTTTCCAGATTGAGAAGGACAGGGTGCGTCTACCGGATGGTGGTTCTGCTTTCAGGGAGTTTATGCGGCATCCCGGTGCTGCGGCGGTGATTCCATTGTTTGAGGATGGTACGGTGCTGGTGGAGCGGCAGTTCCGTTATCCGATGGACCGGATTTTTATTGAATTGCCTGCGGGCAAGATTGACAAGGGGGAACATCCACTGGTGACGGCACGGCGTGAGCTGGCGGAAGAGACGGGGTATGTCGCTGATGAATGGTTTTTTGTGACGACCATCCATAATGCCATCGGGTATTCGGATGAGCATATTGATTTGTATCTGGCAAAAAAGTTGCGGAAAGGGGAGGCGCATCTGGATGCAGAGGAGTTCATCCAGTCTTTCCGGATGCCGGCAACGGAACTTGTTGACTGGGTAAAACAGGGCAGGATTACGGATGTAAAGACGGTTGTCGGCATTTTCTGGTTGGAAAAAATCATCACGGGTCAATGGAATGCTGAAAAAATGATATGACAAATGATGTAATCCATTGAATTATGGTTTATTATTCATGAAGTCGTTTTTGGGGCCAGGTGGGTGTGAGCGGTGTCAAGGCTGTCATTTCTTTTCTGCTTCAAACGATCTGAAGTGGGCATAAGCCTGTAACAACTGACATAGGAAAAAGCAATGGCAACTGGTACTGTAAAATGGTTCAATGATTCCAAAGGGTTTGGTTTCATCACTCCTGACGAAGGTGGAGAGGATGTGTTTGCGCATTTCTCTGCCATTAATGCGGAAGGTTTCAAGTCCCTGAAAGAAAACCAGCGTGTTTCTTTCGATATCGCCACGGGACCGAAAGGCAAACAGGCTTCCAATATCACTGTCATTTGACCGGCGGGTCAGGATGGTTCCCTGGCGACAGGGTTGGATGCCAGCCAGAAAGCGGAGACAGATTGCTGTTTCCGCTTTTTCTTTTGGGGTATTGGGTTCAGATGTTCATACGGAACATTTTCCAGATACCGGCGATTATCCAGACGGTCAGGCAGAGCACGCCAGTGGTCAGGCTGATGGCGCCGACTGCCATGGTCAGGATTGGCCAGTCAAGTGAGCAGGTGAACATGGAAAGGCTGCCGAACAGCAGGGCGACACAGCCGAAGAGTGCTCCGACGGTGCCGTTGTCGGTATCCAGCTGGTTCATGATGAGCATGGTTCCGGCAGGGCGTACGGCGCTGCCGAAGAAGGTGACGGGGACGTAGAGCAGGGCAAAAAGGTAAGGGTTCAGGTTGCCGAAGCAGAGGAGGGCAATGCCGGAACAGGCGACAAGGAAAAAGCAGAGGGCGATGAAGAAGTTCCGGGGCAGCCGTCTCAACATGCGCATATAGACGATGGGAGCCAGCATGGCAAAGCAGCCGTTGAAGGCGAAGAAATAGCTGTACTGCTGTTCAGAAAGGTGAAACAGGTTGATGTAAATGAAGGCGGAAGTGGACAGGAATGACATGACCGGCATACACATCATGGAGAAAATCAGCAGCAGGATGCTGTATCCCCGGTTGCTCAGGACATAACCGATGCGTCCCAATGATTGGCATGCAGACCCTGCTGTGGGAGTCAGGCAGGTTTCTTTCAGGCAGCGTGCCAGACAGAAGGCCAGGGAGGCGCATCCGCTGAGGAAGATGAACAGCCCTCGCCAGGAGGTCAGGCGCAGCAGCTGTGCGCCGATGATGGGAGCCATCATCGGCGCGAGAATGACCAGTGTTTGTATCCAGACGAGGACACGTTCCATCTGCCCGCCTTCAAAGCAGTCTTTGACGATTGCCATGGAGACGGATTGGACGGCGCCGCTGCCAATGGCCTGAAGGATCCGTCCTGCAATCAGCATGGTAATGCTGATAGAGAAGATGCAGA
>JBJEXA010000064.1:0-15059 GCA_051885335.1 Oxalobacter sp.
TACCTTCCAGATAAGTGTTCGCAACCAATGCGGGACCACCATGACCAGGACCCGCCATGAAAATCATATTCAGGTCATACTGCTTGATGATACGGTTCAGGTGAACATACATGAAATTCAACCCCGGCGTCGTACCCCAATGCCCAAGCAGGCGTGGCTTCACATCATCCACAGCCAGTGGGCGCTTTAGCAAAGGATTGTCAAACAGATAGATCTGACCGACAGAAAGATAATTCGCCGCACTGAAATACGCATGGATTTTCCGCAGCATATCAGGGGACAGAGGTTCAGCATGCTGGTCTTTTTCAATGGCCATATGTGCTCCTTTCATTGGAAGGCATCACTCATCCGGCAGAAACCGGATGACCGACACCGAAAGACACGAATCTGACACCATCGGAACAGTGCCCATAATCACAATATAACACGCCGGCATCACGGCTCTGAAGAAAAAACAAATACGTGAAAATATTTTAAAATATCTTTAGTTAATATCGTTCCTATGACCGACCGTTTTAGAAATAAGTTTTGCATAAAAACTGTCTATCTTGTTACTTTCCACATGTATTCTTTGTGGTTGCACCACTCCAGTTAGTCATATAAATATTTCTTTAACTACATACGATAAAGATACCGAATATGGTATCGAGAAACAGTTTGATGGTTTTTGGATTACCGTATATTATTCACGTTACCAGTTTATTACCAGTCTATTCCTGAAAGTGATGCCGTTACCTGTCTGCAAATCTGCGTTGACATCAATCGCAAGGAAAGTTCCGAGAAAAAAGGGAAAGAAATAGAACCCATCAATGAACAGCGAATAAAAATTTACATGGGAAGGAATGGGTTTCAGGGATAACATCCTGTCAGGCATCCACCATTGCAAAATGGGAAAAATAATGGGGGGGGGTTATTTTCCTTTCAGCAGACGGATAATTTCCCCAATCCACAGCACTGCTGAGGTCGCAACGATGATGATTGCCCAATCCATAATCCTGAGCGGCACTACATTGAAAAAAGAACCACCCACACTCACAATCAGCACCTGACCGATGATGATCAGGCAGGCAATCAGCCCAAATCCATAGCACCCTTTCAGGTTGAACGCTGAACGCCCGGTCGCAAACGCGCGGGCATTGAACATATTCCAGAACTGCAGCATCACAAACACCGTGAAAATCAGACTCAGTTCATAAGGCGACAGCCCATTGCAGACACCCAACCCCGGCAACGCCAGCAGATCCATCAGACTGGTGACACTGTTACGCTCAAAGACATAGACCAACCCGATCAGCAACAGAAAAAACGCACCACCAATACCAAGGATTCCCCATCGCATAGCAGGTGTGATGATGAATGTTTGCTTATCCCTTGGCTTATCCTGCATAACGGCTTCTTCTGGCGGCAGTGATGCCAAGGCAACCGCCGCAAATGTATCCATGATCAGGTTCACCCAAAGCATCTGGGTGATGGTCAACGGAGAATCCATGCCCATGAATGCACCAACCAGTACGGTCAGGCATGCCGTGACATTCACAATCATCTGGAACAGAATGAACCGCTGGATGTTCCGGTACAGTGACCGCCCCCACATGACAGCCCGGCCAATGCTGGAAAAAGCGTTATTGACAATCGTGATGTCACTCGCCTCTTTCGCCACAGCCGTGCCATCCCCCATCGACAGACCGACATCCGCCGCATTCAATGCAGGAGCATCATTGGTGCCGTCCCCAGTCACCGCCACCACATGCTGACAGCGTTGCAGTGTCTCAACCAACCGGCGTTTATCCATCGGGCGTGCCCTGGCGATGATCTTGATGGATTCCACCCGCTCAAGCATCTCTTCATCAGACAGAGCAGCAAAAGCAGGACCTGTAATGATGTTTTCCTCACCATCGGTTTCCCGCCACAACCCGATCTGACGACCAATCTCACGGGCAGTCCCAGGCGTATCCCCGGTGACAATCTTCACACCGATGCCTGCATTGAAACACGTCTTGATAGCGTCAGGCACATCTTCACGGACGGGATCTGAAATGGCGACAATACCCATAAAGGTAAGGTTGCAGGCGACAATCCTGTCTTCCTCAATCGCCGGTTCTTGCTCTCCCAGCACTTGATAAGCAAACCCCAATGTGCGCATCGCCTGGCGTTGATAGGTCAACAGCTGCTCATTGAGGATTGCTGTATCAATGTTACCCTGCACAGATGCGCAGAGCCCTTGGACTATTTCAGGCGCCCCCTTCACAAACAGGACCCGTTCACCATTCGCACGCCTGACCACGGTTGCCATGAATTTGCGTTCAGTCGTGAACGGCAGTTCCTCAAGCCGATGTGACCGCTTGCGGATATCCAGATAATCAATCCCATGTTCCCTCAGCCAGAGTAGCAGGGCACCTTCGGTGGGATTGCCCAATACCTTAACCTGGTCTTCACGGGAAACATCCAGCTGGGCGGTTGAATTCAAGACGATGCTTTCTACAATCAAGTCTGCCAGCCGCCCACCAAAAGGCATCTGGGTATAGTCCAATGCATAGAAATCTGTCCGGTAAACCTTCATCCGATTCTGAGTTAAAGTTCCTGTCTTGTCTGTACAGATAACAGTAACTGCACCCATCGTTTCACAGGCATGCATTTTCCTGACCAGATTATGTGTCGCCAGCATCCTGCGCATACTATAAGCCAGCGCCAAGGTGACCGCCATCGGCAAACCCTCCGGGACAGCCACCACAACCACCGTCACCGCCAGCATCAGCGATTGCAAGACATAGGAAGTCAATGACACCCAGTCAAAACCGTCAACACCCGAGAAATACATCAGCAAGCGTCCAGCGACAATCAGAACCGCCAATCCGTAACTGACCTTGGAAATCAATGCACTTAACCGGGCAAGCTGCCTGTCAAGTGGTGTTTCTGTCCCATCATCAATCCGCGCTGCCTTGAACACTTTGCCATGCTCTGTGGCATCCCCTACGGCAAACACCCGGCAGACACCATGACCTTCCATGACCTTGGTACCACGCATGATATGGTTGGAAGGAAATGTGGCTTCGACATCAAATGCGGCCTCATCCACCGTCTTGGAACAAAGCAACTCCCCTGTCAGAGTGGATTCATCAACAGACAGGGAAGCTGCCCAGAGCAGTTCCGCATCGGCGGGAACTTCATCCCCGGTATTCACCATCAGGACATCACCGACGACAACATCTTTTTTGGTGATGCACACAACCTGCCCGTTGCGGATTGCCTGGACAGGATCTTCATCTTTGATTTCATTGAGGACGGAAAACGCCTTATCCGCTTTCATTTCAAAGAAAAAGGACAGCCCTGTCGCCAGCAGGATTGCAACAAAGAGCCCAGCAGGTTCAAAGAACACAAACGCTTCTTTGCCCATATAACAGAATTCATAGCAGGAGATGCCGATGGACAGCATACCTGCCACCAGCAGGATCAGAATCAACCGGTCATTGAACTTGCCAAAAAACTGTTTCCAAAGCGGTGTCTTGGCAGGGGGTGTCAACAAGTTGGTTCCATACCGGATCCGGCTTTCCATCACCTGCGCATCGGTCAGTCCTGTACATAACTGTTTCTGGGTCATCAAAAGCCCCTCCCTGACAGCGGGAGAGCGGTCTTCTTGACTTCTGAAAGACTGGAAAGCTGAAAAGAAGTTCTCATAAAATTGCAGTGGAAGAGCTTCCCGACAGACCATAAAACGACATCCCATCGCCTGTCAGCTCTTCCCTGATAAAAACGCGATGGTCATGCCGCAAGTCTTGCCGAGAAACCGGACTGGCTTCACGCAGATGCCACGGAACAGGACATTCCAGAGACTGTTGACATCTGCACAGTCCTTGAAAGGACTGCCAACTACTCCCCTGCAGAAAACTGGTTGGAAAATTGTATGTGAAAAAACCGTCCCAATCAAGCAACTGCTATTTCTTGTTTTTGGTTGGCCGTTTCCAGCCGGCAATGGCTGTCTGTTTCACACGACTCACCACAAGCGATCCCGCAGGAGCATCCCGGGTCAGTGTGGTTCCTGCGCCAACTGTCGCTCCCACACCGACCTTGACTGGCGCAACCAATTCGCAGTTTGTACCGATGAACGCATCATCGCCAATTACCGTCCGATGCTTGTTCGCCCCATCGTAGTTGCAGGTAATCGCACCGGCACCGATATTGACCCGTTCACCAACCGAAGAATCGCCGACGTAAGCCAGATGGTTGGCTTTGCTCTGTGCAGCAATCCGGCTGTTCTTCACTTCAACGAAATTGCCGATATGGACTTCCTCGCCCAGATCAGCACCAGGACGCAGGCGTGCATAAGGACCGATCAGGGAACCAGCACCGACCTTCGCTCCTTCCAGATGGCAGAAACCACGGATTTCCGCCCCAGCTTCCACCTTAGTATTGCGGATGACGCAGTTCGGGGAAACCGTTACACCGTCCCCCAGTTCGACATCCCCCTCAAAGACACAGTTCACATCAATGAATACATCCCGTCCGCAGGTCAATGTCCCCCGCACATCAATACGGTCTGGATCAGCCAATGTCACGCCATCAGCCAGCAACCGGTCTGCTATGCTGCGCTGATAAATCCGTTCCAGCCCCGCCAGCTGCGCCTTGCTGTTGACACCCAACGCTTCCCAGACATGGTCTGGCTGCGCAGAAACAATCGGGACATGCTCCGACAGCGCCATGCTGATGATATCTGTCAGATAATATTCGCCTTGGGCATTATTGTTGCTCAGGGAAGCCAACCAGCGTTTGAGTAACCTAGTTGGCGCGCAAATCATACCGGTATTGATCTCTTTGACCGCCAACTCTGCCTCATTACCGTCTTTCTGTTCCACAATCCGGACAATCTGCCCACTTTCCCGAATGATACGGCCAAGGCCAGTTGGGTCATCAAGCTCAACAGTCATCACCCCGACGCTGGCATCACCTGCGGTTTCAACCAATCGCTTCAGGGAGGCAGACATGATCAATGGGCCATCTCCATTCAGTATCAATGTCGGCACAGATTCATCCAATTCTGGTACTGCCTGGAATGCTGCATGCCCGGTACCCAACTGTTTTTCCTGTTTGACAAAAATGACATCCTCTGCGGCTACCCGCTCCCTGACAAGTTCTCCGCCATTCCCATAAACCACAATCAATCTGTCTGGTTTCAATTCACGAACACTGTCCAATATATGAACCAGCATCGGTTTGCCCGCCAACAGATGAAGCACCTTGGGCAATGAAGAATGCATCCGTTTGCCCATTCCTGCCGCTAGAATCACGATATTCATAAAAGGAAATCCTCTGAATCAACCTTGATCTTCTGTCTGACAGGCATCAGACAGTCTCAAATTGTCCAATCTGACGGTTTTTCGTCACATGGTTCCAGTCAAAAAACCGTCCATTCATCATAATATAAACGCCCTCAGGCAACAGCTGCACTGCACCTACCGCAGCACCGAGATTGAAAAACGCATCTGAACCTTCAAATTCATAAGGTACCATCGCTCCGGTCAGCACGATTGTCTTGCCCAGTCCTGCTTTCCCCAACACCTCAGCCGTTTCTCTCATAGTATCTGTACCATGGACAATCACGATACGGGCGGTATCTGACCGACAGCATGCTTCCAGCACTTTCAATCGATGGCTGTCCTGCATATCCAGGGAATCCATCAGAAAAACTGTCTCATAGGTATAAGACACCGTCACCCTCGCCCGTTTCAGCATCTCCGGCAGGTGAGTCTGGACAAATACCAGTTCTCCATCAAGCGCATTGTAATGTTTTTCAAACGTCCCGCCTGTGGCAATAAAATGGAGTGTCTTGGAAGAAACTGCCATACCACCTCCTAAAGGATACTGAAATAATTGCGGGTCACGGGGTCTGTGTAATACGTCTTGTTCCATCCTGGCGGACAGGGCAAAGAAGGCCCCTCATATTCAGTCACTGTTCCATTGACAGGATACACCGGCAGGATATCGGAAAAAGAGCCATCGGGATTACGGCGTTTCTCAAGACTGTACATATACCCTGGCAACAGATGTTTACAGACACGCCTGAACCATAGGGTATGCGCCTCATCCTCGCCATATGCGGAAGCCAGTCCTGATGGATCAAACCTGGATAAGGCCCTGATGAGTGCTTCTGTATCTGCCCCTGGTACGTCCCCCCAACCCATCACTGGATTGAAGATATAGTCATAACCTGAACCATACCATCCTTTGCGCCATCCCCGTTGATGCCATGTCCTGTTGCCGGTGAACAGGTGCCAGTTCCAATGCAGACCTGATTCCCTGGGCCAAGAACAGAGATAAAGCCGTTGATAGCCGGCGCTGTGCAACTTAAGCATCATTGCCATCAAACGGGCATGCGGTGTCCTGTCAGGAGCTTTTTTGCGAAAGAGGATCGGCTCTCCATCCGCATACTGTACGGCATCCGTAGAAAGGTTCAGATCAATGCCCTGTTTCTCATCACCGAAACGTGCAGTCACCCAACCTGTCAGCAGATTGACGGCTGTCAACACACCATAACCTCGATGACGGTGGAAGACGACGGTTCCTGGAGCAATTGTTTTCATGGGAACATTATAAAACAGTGTCAGTTGCAAAGACTGGATTTCAGCGTTTCCTGTTCTGCCTTGACCTTCGCTTTTGCATCGGCAGCCGCCAACATTATCTTCCTGGTTTCGGGTGTTTCCAGACTGACCCGTCCCAAAGCACCACTTCGGTAATCCTGGATGAAAGTATGGGCACCCTTCTCAATATCAGGCTCTCCACCTCGAACCTTGAACCCTCTCCGTTTGGCAACAGCTTCAATCAGGGCAATCCCATCCATGCCCTCAACAGAAATCTCGTAACGGGCTTCTAGCCGTTCTGGATAACGCTGGATCAGTACGTCTCCAAGAAAAGCCGCCACTTCCTCTTCAATGATGGCATTCACCCCGATGGCATGACTGGCGGCAAGCATGAATCCGTCGCTGTCATAAGCGATTTTCGGCCACATCAACCCCGGCATATCGGTCAGAACCATGGTCTTGTTCAGATACAGCCGCTGCTGCTGTTTGGTGACAGCAGGCTCATCCCCAACCTTCGCAACCCGTTTTTTCAGCAGACCGTTCATCAATGTTGATTTGCCGACATTGGGAATACCCATCAACAGCATCCGCACAGGCTTGCCAGGACCGGTACGGTGTGGCACCTGCTCACGGCAAAGAGCAGGGATACGAGCAACTTCCGCAGGATTCTTGCTAGACAGGGCAACGGCTGTCACACCTGGTTGGCTATTGAAATATTGAAGCCATGCGTTGGTCACATCTGGATCGGCTAAATCACTCTTATTGAGGATTTTTAGGCAAGGCCGCTGACGCTGGGAGCGGATTTCTTCCACCATCGGATTGCTGCTGGCAGCCGGCAGACGCGCATCCAAGACCTCAATCACCAGATCGGTGATTTCCATTGTCTCTGCCGCTTTCTTCCGGGCAGCATTCATATGCCCGGGAAACCACTGTATTGTTGCCATGCTTTTCCTTATTTCATGCCAGCAAGTGTTTTCACATGAGCAATCACACTGCCATAAAGCGCATCCAAGTTGTATCCTCCTTCAGAGATACTGACAACCCTTCCTTGGCAATGCGCATCGGCAAAATCCATCAACTGACGGGTTATCCATGCGTAATCTGCTTCTATGAGACCCATGCCCCCAATCGGATCATCCCGATGGGCATCAAAACCCGATGAGATATAAATCAGTTCTGGTTGCTGTTCTTCCAAGAAAGGCAACCACTGTTCCATCACAATCTTACGGATAGCAACTCCGTCTGTACCCGCAGGCACAGGAACATTCAGCATATGTTTCCGGGGAACTTCATTGCCCATGAAGGGATAGAGGTATTCCTGGTAATAACTGACCATGGCAACACTCGGCTCATAGGCAAAAATATCTTCCGTTCCATTGCCATGGTGGACATCCAGATCAACAATCGCGACCTTTTTCAGCCCACGGACTTTCACCGCATACATCGCTGCGGCCGCCACGCTGTTGAAAACGCAGAAACCCATTGCTGTTCCCATCATCGAATGATGGCCAATCGGGCGGTTCACACAGAAAGCATTATCCAACTCGCCATCAATCACAGCATCGGTCGCTGCCAGCGCCGCACCAACCGTCCGCAAAGAAGCTTTCCAGCTGAAATGATTGAGCGGTGTCTCATCAACATAGTTGTAGAAACCGGGATCCGGAACATCTTTCACAAGATTGATCATGTCCTGGATATGAACCCGTCGGATATCTTTTTCAGTCGCTTCAGGAGAAATGCGGTATTGCAGCACATTATCCAATCCTGATTCCTTGAACGCCCTGAACATCGTCCGCATCCGGGCAGGGCTTTCAGGATGTTTGCCCCCCATTTCATGCAGTTCATTATAGGGATGGAAATAAACAGCTGTTGTCATCATCAGTCTTCACATTAAAGGGATTTTCTGCATCCCTTGCCAAACCATCTGCATAGCCTATCATGTTTTCATCCTGCATCAAGCAAAAAAGCCCTGCAGGAAAACCAGCAGGGCTTTTGAACCATCAAAGGAGGGCTTATTGCTTCAACCAAGCATCAACTGCCTGACGAAGCAGTTTCTCACCTTCCTCAATATGTCTGTCTTCAATGACCAGCGCGGGCACATAACGGATGACATCATAGCCAGCCAGCAGGATCAGCAATCCCTGTCTCTGGGCCTCAGCCGTGATTTCTGCTGCCCGGGCATGGTATTTCTCGGACATGACCAACCCCAGCATCAGTCCTTTGCCACGGACACCGCTGAAAATATCTGGATAATCGGCGGCAACCCGTTCAAGGCTTGCCCGCAGTTTCTTGCCCTGTTCAGCCACATTGGCAAGGAATTCTGGTTTACTGAGGATATCGAAAACCTTGCTGGCAACTGCAGCGCCCAACGGATTGCCACCATAGGTGGAGCCATGGGTCCCAGGGGTGAATGATTTTGCAACCCGGTCTGTCGTTAGCATCGCGGCTATCGGAAAACCATTGCCCAAGGCTTTTGCGGAAGTCATAATGTCTGGTACGACACCATATGCCATATAAGCAAACAGCGTCCCGGTACGCCCAAGACCGCACTGGACCTCATCAAAAATCAACAGGGCATGATGTTCATCGCAAAGCTGGCGCAGCGTCTTCAGGTAATCTGGATCCGCAGGCAAAATACCGCCTTCCCCTTGGACAGGTTCAACAACAACTGCGCAGACATCGTCCCCAATCGCAGCTTTGGCTGCCTCAATGTCATTGAAATCGATATGGTCGATTTTCTGGGGCAACGGTTCAAAACCCGCTGTGTATTTTTCCTGTCCACCAACTGAAACGGTGAACAGTGTCCTGCCATGAAAGGCATGGAAACAGGAGACGATGCGGTTTTTATGAGGACCATAATTGTCCTGCGCCCATTTACGGGCAAGTTTGAAAGCAGCTTCATTGGCTTCCCCGCCAGAATTGCAGAAGAACACCTTGTCTGCAAAGGTCGCATCCACCAGCTTGCGCGCCAGTTCAAGGACTGGTTCATTGGTGAAATAGTTACTGATATGCCAGAGTTTCTTCGACTGTTCTGTCAATGCTTCAACAATAACATCTGGCGTATGCCCCAACGCAAGCACGGCAATCCCGGCACTCAGGTCCAGATAACGTTTGCCTTCCTGATCCCAGACCTCAAGCCCTTTCCCCCTGACAGGGATAAAAGAAGCCGGCGCAAAAACCGGCACCATCACGTCATCAAATGTCTGGCGGGTTACGCCTTCAGCTGCTGCCATTCCAACACTCCAATCAGAAACGGAATCTATCTTCTCAATCAACAAAGGACAGGGTTCTCCAATCCACCATGTCCGTCCGGTACAATAATCAGTCATTCTATACTGAACATACCATCCATTTGAACAACCTTCCCTTAAAATCTGAGCCAAACAGTGTTGCAAACCATCCTGCAAAACCTGTTTTATCATGAACAGCAGTGAAACTGTTTTGCTTTTTTCCTGAGTGTATGGATAATGGCAACATAGAGGTGCTCTTTGCACCGGTCATCAGTCTGTGAAAAAGAAAGGGATTCCATCATGAAACTGGACACTGCTCCGATTGCAGCTATTGCCACTGCATCAGGAAGGGGAGGTGTCGGCATTGTCCGCATATCAGGCAAGGACCTGGATGACTTCATTGCGGATTTTTTCAAAGGCTCTGGCATATCCCTGCCCATGCAGCCCAGGTTTGCCTATTTTGCTCCTTTCAACGATGCAGATGGCAACAAGATTGATGAAGGCATTGCTCTGTTCTTCAAGGGGCCGCATTCTTACAGCGGTGAAGACACTCTTGAACTGCAGGGACACGGCGGCACAATCGTGATGCAGATGCTACTTAAACGCTGCCTTGAAGTTGGAGCATCTATCGGTATGCGTCTTGCAGAACCAGGGGAATTTACCCAACGGGCATTCCTTAACGGCCGTATCGATCTGACCCAAGCAGAAGCCATTGCTGACCTGATCGATGCAACCACGGAAGAAGCCGTCCGCTCGGCAACCCGTTCAATGTCGGGTGAATTCTCAAAACAAATCCAATCTGTCGCTTCTGATGTCACCAACCTGCGGATGCTCATTGAAGCCACGATAGACTTCCCGGAAGAAGACACGGATTTTCTGGCAAGAGAAAAACCAGCGGAACGGATTGAAAGCCTCCTTGCAGCGCTTGACCTGATTCTTGGACAGGCCGCACAAGGCGTTCTCCTGCGTGATGGTATCCATGTTGTCCTCGCCGGACAGACCAATGTTGGCAAATCTTCGCTTTTCAACAGCCTGACGGGTACAAACACCGCCATCGTCACTCCAATTGCCGGCACAACACGGGACAAGATTTCAGAATCCCTCCAACTGGAAGGTATCCCCATCACATTGACCGATACAGCCGGAATCCGCGAAGAATCTGAAGCTGATGAAGTCGAGAAAATAGGTATCGGCAGGACATGGGACGCAATCGGCAAAGCCGACATCATCCTACATCTGCTGGATGCAAGCATCGGTCCTACCCGGGAAGACGAACAGACATTTGCATCCTTCCCTGAAAACGTTCCGGTCATCCAGGTCTGGAACAAGATTGACCTATCAGGGCATAAGCCTTCGCTGGACCACATCATGGGTTCTACCCAAGTTTATCTCTCGACCGTGACCGGTGAAGGGCTTGACCTGCTTAGGACTGCGGTTCTTGAAGCTGCTGGCTGGGTCAAGACGGGAGAATCCACCTGTCTTGCCCGTGAACGCCATTTGACGGCAATAAAAGAGGCCGGCAACCATCTTTCCGCAGCAACAGACCTGGCGAAGGACGGAGAAAATCTTGAATTGCTGGCAGAAGAACTGCGTTTAGCTCAGAATGCACTCAACAGCATCACCGGTGAATTTACCTCAGATGACCTGCTGGGCAAGATTTTCTCCCAGTTCTGCATTGGCAAATAAACACTGGCATCTTGGCAGTTTCTCCTATCGGAAACCCGTCAAAGGGATGCCTGCTTTGTGGAAACAAAACCGATATGCCATTTTTGAAAAGTATTGATGACGGTATTTGTTTCTTTCATTTAAAATAGACAGTTCCAAAGGAACAATTGTTATGCCGATAGCCTCAACCCAAGAAATCATTGATGAACTGCGGGCAGGACGTATGGTTATCCTGGTTGATGATGAAGACCGGGAAAACGAAGGCGATATGATGATTGCCGCGGACTTTGTCACACCGGAGGCCATCAACTTCATGGCAACTCATGCCCGTGGCCTTATCTGCCTGACGCTGACCCAAAAGCACTGCGACCAGCTGGGGCTTGTCCCGATGACTACTGACAATACCAGCCAATACAGTACAGCCTTCACTGTCTCCATTGAGGCTGCAGAAGGAGTAACAACCGGTATTTCTGCCTTCGATAGGGCGCGGACCATCCGAGCGGCTGCGGCACCGGATGCAAAACCTCAGGATATTGTGCAGCCTGGACATATCTTTCCTGTTACGGCAAAACCGGGCGGTGTCCTTCAGAGAGCAGGACATACTGAGGCAGGATGCGACCTTGCCGCGCTGGCGGGACTGACCCCAGCAACCGCCATCTGCGAAGTCATGAATGAAGACGGCACCATGGCACGTCTGCCGCAATTGCTGGAAATCGCTGAAAAACACCATCTGAAAGTCGGAACGATTGCTGACCTCATCAGCTGGCGCAACCAGCATGAAAGCATTGTTGAACGGCTGGCTGAAAACGATATCCATACAGCTACCGGCACCTTCCGCGCCATGATATACTGCGACCGCCCCAGCAAGTCGCTGCATATGGCGCTTGTTAAAGGCAGCATCAGCCCCGAGAAAGAAACTTTGGTCAGGGTTCATCAGCCTGTTTCCATCATCGATTTCCTCAGAACAGGATCTGACCATTCCTGGTCACTGACTGATGCCATGCAGGAAATCACCAAGGCTGAACGTGGTATCCTGATTCTATTGAACTGCAATGAAGTACCTGAGGATTTCCTTGGCAGGTTCAAGGCGCTGGATAACAAATCAGGGAGCCGGTCTGCCCCTGCCACTGCACAGACTCTGCGCAACTATGGTATCGGGGCTCAGATATTGCGGGATATCGGTGCAGGCAAACTCAGGCTGCTGGGTAATCCGAAAAAAATGCCGTCCATGGCAGGTTTTGGGCTGGATATCATCGGTTATCTTGAAAACCGCAACACTTGACCATCAGTAAAGGAGAAAGTTATGGGGATTGAAACAATTAAGATGGATCTCGATGGAACCGATCTCCGCATCGGGATCGTCCAGGCCCGTTACAATGAAAGTATCTGTAATGGCCTGCGGAAAGCTTGCCTGGAACAGCTTGAACGGTTGGGGGTTTCGGAAGAAGATATCCTGGTCTGCACTGTTCCCGGTGCATTGGAAATACCGATTGCCTTGGCAAAGCTCGCTGCAAGCCAGCAGTTTGATGCGCTGATTGCTGTCGGTGCCGTCATCAAGGGGGAAACCTACCATTTTGAATTGGTTTCCAATGAGGCCGCCTCCGGTGTTTCCCGTGTTGCCCTTGACTTCGGCATTCCCATCGCCAATGCTATCCTGACCACATACTCAGATGAACAGGCTGAAGCCCGTATGGTTGAAAAAGGCAATGAAGCCGCCAGTGCTGCCGTTGAGATGGCAAACCTTGTTTTCTACAATATTGATGAAGTCCTTGATGCAGAAGATAAGGAACAGCTGCTTGAGGACAATATCATCAAGAAAGAATAATGAAAACCAAATCCGTCCACGCAAACCCATCCAAGAACCGTTCCCCTCGGCGGCGTTCCCGTGAATTTGCTCTCCAGGGACTGTATGAGTGGCTGCTGAACAAAGATGATGCTTCTGCTGTTATTGAGCATATCAGGCAGGCGCATGGTTTCAACAAGGCTGACACAGAACATTTCGTCAACCTGCTTTCTGGCACCATCACCCAGTATGAGGCATTACGCACAAAAATCATCCCGCATATCGATCGAAGTCCAGATGAACTGTCACCGATTGAATATGCCATCCTGCTGTTGGGAACTTTTGAGCTAATCAACTGCCTTGAAATCCCATACCGTGTCGTCATCAACGAGGCGGTTGAACTTACCAAATCCTTTGGAGGCATTGACGGTCATAAGTTTGTCAATGGCGTCCTTGATAAAGCCGCAGCAGACATCCGACAGGCAGAAGTCCAGGCCGACCGGACATAACGGTTGCAGAAACCCGTTTCTGGTCCCCTGAAAAAACAACACCGCTGTCAGCGTGACGAACGGTGTTGTTTTTTTCTGAATGGGTCTACCTTCCATCAACTGTTTTTCAAATCAAGCTCACGCCAAAGACGTGCTGTGGCTTCTGAACGGTTCAAGCTGTAGAAATGCAATCCATCCGCCCCGCCTTCAAGCAACCGGCGGCACAGATCCAGCACGACATCATGCCCAAATGCACGAAGCGAGATCAAATCATCACCGTAGCTTTCCAGTCGTCGACGGATCCAGAGTGGAAGTTCAGCACCGCACATATTGGAAAAACGGGCAAGCTGCGTATAGTTGGTGATTGGCATCACCCCAGCAATGACAGGAATATCCACACCTGCCTTGCGGATATCTGATACAAAACGGAAATAGGCGTCAGGATTGTAGAAATACTGCGTAATGGCAACATCCGCGCCCGCTTTCACCTTACGGACAAAATTGGCGATATCCGCTGACAGAGATGGTGCCTGGGGATGCATATCTGGATAGGCGGCGACATCGATACGAAACCAGTCACCGGTTTCCTTCCGGATGAATTCAACAAGCTCATTTGCATAATGGAATTCTCCGATTTCCCCATAAGAACTTGGCAAATCCCCCCGCAGGGCGACAATATGGTGGATACCCATCCGCTTGTATTCCGCAATCTGTTCGCGGACCTTTTCATAAGTTGCTCCAATACAAGTGATATGCGGAGCCGGTTCAAACCCTTCGTTCAGGATTTCCAGAGCAATATCATATGTCCCCTGTTGGGTGGATCCCCCTGCACCATAAGTAATGGAAAAATATTTTGGTCCCAATAATCCCAGCTGCGCACGTATCCGGCGCAGCTCAGCAACGGCATCAGGTGCCTTGGGAGGAAACACCTCAATGCTGAAACTTTTCTGTGACGACATCATTTATTCTTGATCAGCAACGTGGAAAATGCCCATGTCAGGATACTATACAGCAAGGCTCCCCCAATGGCGGCACCAAAACCACTGACACTGAATCCAGGTACAATCCCTGCCGCCAGCCAGAACATCAATCCATTCAGCACCAGCATGAAAATCCCCATAGTCAGCACAGTCAATGGCAACGTCAAGATCGTGAACACCGGCTTGATGAAAGTGTTCACAAAACCCACCGCCAATGCCGCCAGCACGGCAGCAAGGAGATTCTCCACAGTTATCCAGCCAGGAAGCAGCTGAGGAAGCAGCAGCATGGCAGCTGAGTTGATGAACCAGACCAACACAATACGCAGCATGGCAAAGCTCCA
>JBJEXA010000065.1:0-3559 GCA_051885335.1 Oxalobacter sp.
GTGGGAAGAAACCTGAAATTGTAAAGACGACGCCTGAAGAAATCCTGAAGACCTATCAGGCAGGGGCTTCTGCAGGAGACAAGAAGTTCAAGGGCATCAAAGTCGAAGTGACTGGAACCGTCGGGGAAATTGATAAAAATATTGATAATGTCCCATTTATGACGTTTGCCTTGGACAATGAAGTCTTACCGACATTCAACTTCAAGAAAGAACAGGCTCAAGCTGTTGCCTCATTGAAAGCTGGGGATAAGGTAACATTAGTCTGTGTCGGTGCCGGTGAATTGGTCAGAACACCGACTTTTAACGATTGTGAGATTGCTGGCAGTGCATCAATTAGTGATAAGAAGTGATGTTGGCAGATGATTATTTGCCTGTAATCTGGACAGTTATCAATAAACAAGAACGGAATCAAGCGATTCCGCTTTTTTTGTTGGAATCGTTGGAATAGTTTAAAAGACAACCATCCATCTGCTGTTGTCCACACTGATGGGGACAGTGTTTGCATGGACAACTGCAGAAAGATTCCTGTCAAGGACAGTGCCAGACTTTCCCGGCCGTCAATCGATTCACATGAGAGGATGGTTGGGATACCTATCCTGATGGGGCATGCATCGACTGCAGAAGTTACACGCCACTTCCTGCTGGGCGTATGTCTTGTGCTATGGCACTAAAACAGATTTTGATTGGTCTTTCAGGCTAACTACCTGTAGATGCCATTATATATGAGTGCTTGGAAAAAACTGTTGTTTTTTACGATACTGTCCCCCTTTTTTTACTGCGTTTTTCTTCTCTCTTTTTATTATGTCCCTATTTGTTTAAAAAATAATCAAAAAATGGAAAATAAAGAAAGGGATTGCCCGTGCGTATATTCTCATATACTGAAAAAAGTTCTATTTAAAGTCCTATGAATTTCTTTTTCATAAATAATAAGGACATAGTAAAAATGATAATTACTTTGCATCTTTATCGTCATGACATGTAATATCATGTCCTGTATATGGTTGATTTTAAAGGTGGTTTATGGAAGAAACGCTAGAACAATGGGTCAGGTCGAAATTTGCAGGCCGAAAAGACCATGCGGGGAAACCGTATTATGGGCATTGCGATTTTGTGGCAAATTTCGCGCAGCAGTATGCCCGTGCGTTGGGATTGCTGGGCGGTGAAGTGGATGTGGTCTATCAGGCAGGGTTGTGCCATGATCTGCTTGAAGATACTAATGTCTCAGAACAGGAACTTCTGTCCAGGACATCTCGAGATGTCCTGGAACTGGTCAAGGTGCTGACACATCTGTCAACGGATTCTTATGAGGATTATTTTGAAAAGATACTGCTTAACCATTTGGCGGTTATCATCAAGCTGGCAGATGCAACTCATAATGCCATGGTGACCCGGTTCGATGAGGCAGAACGTACAGATGCTTTGAAGAGCGAATGTTTGGAATATGTCCGACGTATGCAGCGCCTGCAGCGCAGGATTATGGACTGGTATGGCAGTAAGATACCCTGAATTGTCTGTGTAAATATGGCGGTTTCTGCAATTTCTTGTTTTTTAAGAGGGCAGGTAGAATACAATCTTGTCATCAAATATCGCCTGCTGACCAGTTTTATATGATTTGGGCAGATGGCAGGTGTTGAATTCAATTTATGGCTATGAAATTTGAAAAGATTTCTCTCTGTGCAGGTGTTTTACTGTTGACGTCTACCTTGGTTGGTTGTGGTGGTCAGAAAAATGTCCAGCAGGCTAAAAGTGGTCCAGGGAAGATGCTGACATCGCAGGATTTGATGATTATCGGGGATAAGGTCTTGAAAGACACTTATCAGAAATTTGATGTGAAACGGCGCTGCTGGGTGACTGAGAATGCGGACAATGTCAGTTTCTGTATGAAGCAGGCATCCATCAATGTTGTGACTGACAGCAATGGGCAGACAATCTATCTGTTGGCGACAGGCGGGGTGTTACGCCGTCGGGATAATGCGCCAGGGATTGCTGGCATGTTTGTCATCAAACCTGAAAATGGTGGTTATCGAATACTTGCACAGTCTGCACATACAGAAACTGGCATGACATCTGGTGTGCCGGAGGGAAGGTTTCTCCAACTAGGGGCATCAGTGGGAGGTTGGGTATTCAGCAGTCCTGAAATTGCTGGAAATTTAGATCGTTCATGGCATCTTTTTGGTTTGGGCAAGGAAGCCGTGCAGGATCTTGGCATGCTGAAATTCCATTACCGAAAAGGTATGTTCTATCTACCGAAGCATCCTGAAATCAGCCTTGATGCTGATGTTTCAGATAGCAAGGCGGCATATTATCCATTGAATGTGGTTATCGGCAGTACCCGGGCAGGCAAAACATTGGCTCAGAAAAAATATGTTGTGACATTTGATACGAGTTCAGGGCAATACGTTCCGCCAAAAGATTGGCCTGCAGAAAGGAAGCCGGTTGAATCAGCGCATCCAGATGGTCAGTCTTCTTCTGCACTATCCCAGCCAGTAACAGCTTCTGAACCTGTTGACCAGAAGGCTGTTGATGCTAAACCGGTGGAAATCCCAAAGCCTGTGCGGAAACCTATAGAGCAGAAAAAAGTGCCAACTCCTGAAAAACGGGTGGAAAATGCTGTTGCCAAGTAGAAAAGGTACCTTGATTACTGGAAAAAGATTGGAGTTGTAAGGTATGAGAAACAAGCATATTCTTGGATGGGTTGCTATTCCTGTCATGGTATTGGCATTGACAGCTTGTGGTCAGAAAGACAATAAGCCAGTAGAGCAGAAGCCTCAGAGGACCAAATTGTCCAAGCAGGAATTGTCTGATTTAGGAACCAAGATTCTGGAAGACACCTATAAGAAGTATGATGGTAAAAAATCCTGCTGGGTTGCTCAGGGATCAGATAAAGTCAACTACTGTATGAAAGTTGCTTCTGTCGAGTCTGTAATGACAGATGAAGGCGAAAAGGTCTATCTATTGGCAACTGGTGAAAAAGCGGACGGTGAAAAAACTGGACAGGGAAAAGGCATGGTCGGTATGTTTGCCGTCAAACCTGAAAATGGTGAATACAAAGTTATCGCGCAGACCCAGGTGGCAGAGATTCAAGGACAGGCTTCTGAAGGAGAATTTGTCCAGCTTGGCAAGCATGTTTATGGTTGGAAGATTGGAAAGAATGTTTCTGATCAGGGACAGAATATTGCTGGTGTGGCATTCTATGGTGTCCAGAATAACCAGGTCAAGGATATGGGCAGTGTGCAGACCGTGTACGATGATACGGGGGCTGCTGAACCTGATGCAAAGGTAAGCAGAGTCACCAAGCTGGAGGGCAAAGTTGAGGTTGATAAGACCGATGAGAATGCCGAACATTATCCATTGACTGTGACAGTTAGCGGCGAGATGGATGGCAGGAAACTTTCTCCTAGGAGATATGCCATCCAGTTCAGTGCACAGCAGGGGCAATATATCCCTCCGAAAGATTACCCAATTGTTGAGTAGGCAGTTTCTAATGCCCTTTTCTATTACAGTTGCCGTTTTTTCTTGAGATTTTCCTGATGGCGCGCCATGCGTGCAATCCGTTTTC
>JBJEXA010000066.1:0-3558 GCA_051885335.1 Oxalobacter sp.
GAGGAAAAGCCGAGAAGACCGGGAGACCCGGCCATCCTCATTGCAGACAACACAAAAGCCAAGGCAATCCTTGGTTGGGCACCGGAAAAGACACTCACAGACGCTGTCTCAAGTGCCTGGGGGGTGGGAAAAGGTCAAGACGACCAACATAGCCCACAAAGCAGGACATCAATCCTGAAATGCAGACAGACCATGTCCCAGCCAAAAGTTTCTGTGCTTATTCCTGTCTACAACGTTGAGAAATATCTCCGTGAATGCCTGGATTCTGTCATCAACCAGACACTCACCGATATTGAAATCATCTGTGTCAATGATGGTTCTATAGACAGTTCATCAGAAATCTTGCAGGAATATGCCCAGAAAGACAGTCGTATCAAGGTTATCGAAAAAGCTGAGAACAAAGGACTGCTCCTTGCACGGAAAACTGCTGTTTCAGAAGCGACAGGAAAGTATCTTGTTTTCCTTGATTCCGATGACAGTCTTGCCAGACCGGATGCCATTCATACCATGATCAGTCTCATTGAGATGGAAGATGTTGATATCCTTCAGTTCAGTGTAGAGGCTTTTGGTGATGGAATAACCAGAAAACAGGGCCTTGAGAACTGGCTTAAAGTCTGCACGGAAAAGCTGGAAGGCTCAGTCAGCATCCTTCAATCATGTATGGAAAATCAGTACAGTTGGAATTTGTGGAATAAAATCTATCGATCAGAACCAGTCAAGCAGGCCTATCTTCAAATTAAAAATATCCATCTGGTCACCGCAGAAGACATCTATGGCTATTTCATGATTGCGTGTCATGCCAAAACCTTCAAGGGAATTGAAACAGTGCCGTTGTATAGGTATCGGCAGGGCAGTGGCGTTACGACTTGTGAGGAAACCCTCAAATCCTTCAATAATTATGCTCGGGAGATTACAGTCGCTTCCTATCTTGAAAACTGGTTCAGGTGGCATGGCAAATTGGAAACATACCAGGACCTTCTTGGAAAGCTGAGACACCGTATCCAGTTACACACAGTCAGGCGGTTTGGTGAATTGCCGTTTAGCGATGTTCATGAAGGATTTCAGATATACCGTCAATACTACAGTCCAAGCCTACTTTTGGGACATTACAGCATCTGGAGTCAAGCGAAATACCATCTACTGGTGAGTTTGGGATTCAAGAGATACAGGCAAAAAGCCGACTTCCAGAAAAAGCTTGGACTTCTTTGCAAACAGTGCCAGAAGGAAAGGCAGGGGTGATGGATAGCAGCATCCTATCAATCGTTGTCACCTCTTATAACTATGAGAAATACATAGGAGAGAGCCTTTCATCCTTGGTCAATCAGACAGTCAAAGACTTGGAGATCATCGTTGTCGATGACGGCTGCAGAGAGGATTCTGTCTCATGATTGAGATAGGCCTTGGCAGGAAGCAATATGATGAAGTTGTGTAGAAATCGATACTCGATTATAGTATGTGCCTGTTAAGGGTTTCTTGCTATACTTGAAACATTGATGGATAAGTCTTTTCCAAAGACAGTTGTTTACCAGAAACTGTCATTTCTTGTGAATCAATTAAAGGGTTGTTCCATCAATTCATTGTTCCAATTGGAATCATCTCGTTTCCCAAGTTTGACAATCTCATCAGGAGGCCTGCTGTTGGACTATTCCAAAAACCGGGTGAATGATGAGGCCTTAGGTCTCTTGCTGCAGTTAGCTGATGAATGTGGCCTTGCGGAGAAACGTGATGCAATGTTTACCGGTCAGAAAATCAACATCAGTGAAAACAGGGCTGTATTACATACAGCATTACGTTCTCCAAGTACTGAGGCCATTTGGGTGGATGGGGAAAATGTTGTCCCTAGAATCCAATCTATTCTGAAACGGATGCAATTTCTAACAGTAGCTGTGCATTCTGGAGAATGGAAAGGGTTTACTGGCAAGCGTATTACAGATGTCGTCAATATCGGTATTGGTGGATCTGATTTTGGTCCCCGTATGGTGGCAACGGCTTTGCGGCATTACGGCCTCCAAAAGGTTTCAGTGCATTTTGTATCGAATGTTGATGCGCATGAACTGGAGATCGTGTTAGGCAATGTTAATCCGGAAACTACGTTGTTTATTGTTTCGTCCAAGTCGTTTACGACAAAAGAAACGATTTTGAATGCGCAGTCTGCCCGACGGTGGTTCTTGAGCGCGGGTGCAGGTGTTTCTGATGTTCAGAAGCATTTTGTGGCCGTGACAGCGAATGTTGATGAAGCAAAATCATTTGGTATTCAAGAAGCTAATATTTTCCCGATGTGGGATTGGGTTGGTGGACGTTATTCTGTCTGGTCAGCGATTGGTTTGCCGGTGATGCTGGCGGTAGGTGTCAATCATTTCATGGAATTTCTGTCTGGTGCCCATACGATGGATGTGCATTTCAGGTATGCACCGTTGGACCGCAATATGCCGGTTCTGCTGGCGTTAATGGGCATCTGGAACCGGAATTTCTTGGGCTACCATACATTGGCATGTGCGCCATATCATGAGGATTTGTCTGTTTTTTCCCGTTGGCTGCAGCAGCTTGAGATGGAAAGCAACGGCAAGAGTGTCCAGAAAAACGGTGAGTCTGTTGCTTGGAAGACCAGCCCAATCATTTTGGGAAATACGGGGACGAATGGGCAGCATTCTTATTTCCAGCTTTTTCATCAAGGAACGGATATCTGTCCAGTAGATTTTATTGCGGTACTGAAGCCAAGCCACCCGTTTGGTAAGCATCATGAACTGCTTCTTGCCAATTGTTTTGCGCAGTCAGAAGCGTTGATGCTCGGTGGGGATAGGGAGAAAGCCAAAGCGGATATGGTTGCGAAAGGGGTGCCGGCTGACTGGATTGAATCACTGCTTAAACAGAAACAATTTGACGGCAACCGTCCGAGCAATACGATTGTGATGAATGAGCTTCGTCCTGAAACGTTGGGTGCATTGATGGCGCTTTACGAACATAAGGTGTTTGTCCAGGGGGTTATCTGGAATATCAACAGTTTCGATCAATGGGGCGTTGAACTGGGTAAGGCCTTGGCGGGCAATATCCACAGTGAGCTGATGGGTGAAGCAACTTTTGAGCATGACAGTTCGACTTCTGGCTTGATTGCACTTGCCAAGGCGGCTTTATAGCTTACTCATTGATTCGTTGAGTTTTTGTAACCTATTGATTTGTTTTGAGTAAGTAAAATTACTCAATCAGCTGAGTAATTTTACTCAATGAATCTGGTTATGCTGTGTTGATGAAGCGGCTTGCTGAGTCAAGGCGGTTCATACAGGTCATTTTAGGACCTAGGCAGGGCGGTTTGAACAGATCCGCATGACGCATTGGACATATCCTGAAATGCGGGAGGCTTTTGGTTTCTCATTGGAGCAATGGCTTTATTTCGGCGGTTATCCGGGAGCGGCTTCATTGATTGATGATGAAGACCGTTTCAGCAGTTATATTAATGGCGCTATTATTGATGCAACTATCAATAAAGATATCCTGTTAGATAGTCCTGTTTCAAAGCCTGCATTACTACGTTAGACGTTTGAATTGGGATGCCTGTATTCG
>JBJEXA010000067.1:0-3554 GCA_051885335.1 Oxalobacter sp.
CTGGGTCTTCGGGAATGCAATGACATCACGGATGGAATCAGACTTGGTCATCAGGGTCACCAGACGGTCAAGACCGAAGGCAAGACCACCATGTGGGGGCGCCCCGTATTGCAGGGCATCCAACAGGAAACCGAATTTTTCCTTGGCTTCGTCATCAGTGATCTTAAGGGCACGGAAAACCTTGTTCTGGACTTCTTCTCGGTGGATACGAATGGAACCGCCACCCAGTTCCCAACCATTGAGAACCAAGTCATAAGCCTTGGCATAGCATTTGCCGGGATCGCTCTCGAGCAGGTCTTCATGACCATCCTTGGGCGATGTGAATGGATGGTGGCATGCTGTCCAGCGGTTTTCGCCTTCATCATATTCAAACATCGGGAAGTCGATGACCCAGACGGGTTTCCAAGTATCTTCGAACAGGTTATGCCGCTGACCGAACTCAGAATAGCCAATCTTATTGCGCAGGGCACCGAGGGCATCATTGACGATACGGACTTTGTCTGCGCCGAAGAAGATAAGGTCCCCGTTCTTAGCACCGGTGCGTTCGAGTGTGGCAGCGATGGCTTCATCCGTCAGATTCTTGATGATCGGGGACTGCAGTCCAGCACGTCCTTTACTGATGTCGTTGACACGAATGTAAGCAAGGCCTTTTGCACCGTAGATGCCGACGAATTGGGTGTAAGCATCAATCTCGGAACGCGGCATGCCGGTGCCTTCTTCAGAGCCACCAGGCACCAGCAGGGCAGCGACACGGCCACCAGGCATGTTCGCAACGTTGCTGAAGACCTTGAACGGTACATCCTTCATGACATCGGTCAGTTCAGTGAAAGCCATCTTCACCCGCAGGTCAGGCTTATCAGAACCATATTTCGCCATGGCAGTGTCATAGGTCATGACAGGGAATTTTTCCGGCAGGTCCGTGTTGATGGTGTTCTTGAAAATCTTGCGGATCATGGCTTCGAACAGGTCACGGACTTCCTGTTCTTCAACGAAAGACAGTTCACAGTCAATCTGGGTGAATTCCGGCTGACGGTCTGCCCGCAGATCCTCGTCACGGAAGCATTTGGTGATCTGATAGTAACGGTCAAAGCCGGCGACCATCAGCAGCTGCTTGAAAATCTGCGGAGACTGAGGCAACGCGAAAAATGCACCGGGATTGACACGGGAAGGAACCAGATAATCACGGGCACCTTCCGGGGTGGATTTTGTCAGCATCGGAGTTTCGATGTCAATGAAACCTTTTTCATCCAGATACTTGCGGACTTCCATTGCAATGCGGTAACGCAAACGCAGGTTGTTCTGCATCTGTGGGCGGCGCAGGTCCAGCACACGGTGGGTCAGACGGGTGGTTTCCGACAGATGCTCATCATCCAACTGGAAAGGCGGGGTGACGGAGGCATTGAGGACTTCAAGGACTTCGCAGAAAACTTCCACCTTGCCAGATGTGAGATTGTCATTGTTGGTACCTTCTGGACGGGACCGGACACGTCCGGTGACTTTGAGGCAGTATTCATTGCGGATAGATTCTGCGGTCTTGAAAACATCAGGTCTGTCAGGGTCGCAGACAACCTGGACAAGACCTTCACGGTCACGCAGGTCAATGAAGATGATGCCTCCATGATCGCGGCGGCGGTGTACCCAGCCACAGAGGGTGATGGTCTGGCCGAGCAAAGCTTCGGTTGTAAGACCACAGTAATTGGTTCGCATGGACATAGCTGTTTTCTTTTTTCGGTTAGTGTCATGCCGTTACAGGGTTGGCTGTATGGCGTTGTTTTTCGATTACTGGTTATGCACAGGGTGTTCCACCTGGACCTGCCGCACAGCAGCAACTACAAGGAGAAGGAACAGAAGTTGCACCATTTCCCCTAGATTGGACTGAGGCAGCAGTCACCTGTTTCCTGAAAGCATCTTTCCCGCAGGAAGGACATGTCTTCAGCGGAGTGTCTGACAGCTTCTGCAGGATATCTTTGGTAAAACCGCAGTCTTCACATCGGTAGGCATAAATCGGCACGGTATCGCTCCCAAAACTTTTCTGAATTTTAGATTATAGAGCTTTTCAATGGTTTTCAGAATCCTATTGTTAAGGGAGACTCTACAAAAAGACCTTTTTATTAGGAGAAATCCAAAAAATATTGAAAATTCGAATATTCAGATAAGTCTTTTTTCACGAAATTTTAATGATGGCAAATCCATTCAAGAATACTGTTACCAACAGAATCAGGTATCACAGTTTCCCAATGTGACGGGGTTGAAGTTCTTAAACATCTTTGTGTTTTGATGACCTCCAGACCCGTTCTATTGACCTGATTTTTCTTGTAGAACAATTAATTCGTCACGAGATAGATGTTCGTCGTATGTTTTCTTCCCAATTACTACTGGTTTTTCATACTTAAATTTTATCCATCCAATATGTTTTTCAGTATCAAGACTTTTAAGTTCTCCATAATAATAGGAACTATCATTTTTTACCAAGCAGTATCCAGTCACCTTTTCCAGAGCCACATCCAATCAAGGTTGACAATAAAATTGTTATGGTAAACAGTTTTTTCATAGCATTCTTGAGTGAAGAAGGCCAGTAGAGTCCATAGAGTCTTTCTTGCTGGATAACGCTTACTTAAGGCGTACTGGAAGGTGTTGTGGCAGGCGGTGCAGTGCGGTGTCTTGAGAGGAGAGACCCGATGAACATTCCGATAACAGCGACTGCAAAACCATAAAGTTGTGGCGGAATGGTACCCTCTGGATTGATGATCTCAAAGAGGATCCAGACCAGGGCGCCACCAATCATGGAAACCAGTGCACCGAAATTGTTGGCAGGCTTCCAGAAAAAACCTGCCATCAGTGGCACGAATGCGACGACAAGGGTGGATTTGTAAGCATTCTCAACCATTTCAAAGATATTGGAATCAGTGTATATGGCAAATCCTAGGACAAAACCCGCAAATCCTAAGACAACCGCCCGCATCATGAACAGGTGCTGACGGTCAGACATATTGGGGAAAAAGCCTTTCAAGATATTTTCCGAGAAGGTAATGGATGGTGCAAGCAGGGTTGCACTTGCACTGGATTGGATAGCGGAGAGCAGTGCCCCGAAGAAGACAACCTGGGCGAACATAGGCATGTATTTGATGATCATCGCCGGGACGATCATCTGGGCATCCATCTCAATAAGTCGGGCGACCAATTCCGGATCAAGCAAAGTGGTAGCGTAGCAGAGGAACATTGGGAACAGGCCGAAAGCGATGTAGAACAGACCGCCGAAGATGGAACCCTGCTGGGCAACATTCTCGTTTTTTGCGGAGGCAATGCGTTGGAAGATATCCTGTTGGGGAATGGAACCGAAAAGCATGGTAATCCCCGCTCCGAGAAAGGCAAAAATGGCGACAGCATTCATTTCAGGGATGAAACTGAGCTTACCTGCCTCATAGGCATGATTGATGACATAGCTGGCACCGCCCGGAACCATACCGGCGATTTCAAAACAGATATAAATGATACCGGCGACAATGATGATCATCTGGACAAAGTCGGTGATAGCGACTGACCACATCCCACCA
>JBJEXA010000068.1:0-3548 GCA_051885335.1 Oxalobacter sp.
ACCGGATGAATCGGGATTTCACTCTGCGGCTTGCCCAGCTTTTCCCACCATGGATAAGTCCCCTTGGTGAAGAACCTGCGTTGAATCAACCCCTCATCATTGATAACACGGCAAGGCGCATCAAGTGGCACGCGGTCAGGATACGGAGTACGCTGTTCCATATCGACTTCCATACCGACACCCTGTGCCCAGAACTGGGCATTCCTGGCAGGCAGGATATCAGCAAACTTCTGCATCGCCAGCAGATACTCTTCTTTCAATGCCTCGGTTTCCTTGACATACCCTTTAGATGCCAACAGCTCTGCAACCCGCTTGTTCTGCATATCTTCCGCAAAGAAAAAGAAACTTGTGGTTGCAGCACGGATATAGTCATCCTTACGGGTCAGAATACCGTTCGCCGCCAGATAGACCGCTACGCATGGCGGAGCATTGGATGCCTCAAGGAAAGAGACTTCTGTAACCAGCCAAGGGGTATGCTCGCCATTCTGTCCGATTGCATAAATCCAGCCATCAATACAATCCTGACGGATATATTCCCGCAATGCCTGTGCCAAGACCATCAGGCTCCTGATCTGGATATTGGCTGGCGACTGCGATGCCTCACGAAGCCCAGCCAAAGTCCCAGCCATCGCCCGTTTGCCTTTTTTAAGCAGTTCGACGTACAGCCATTCACATGCCTCATCATCCAGTTCATTGTAAGCGACCGAAATATCCGCATCACTGCGCATCAGCAGGTAATCCGGGATGTTCTGAACCCATTCAGCATCAGCGAAAACCTGTTTCGCAGATTTGGCAATATCAGAGGTAATACTGATGGAAATAATGTTTCTGACCAGTTCGTCGTCGTAGCTTAAATCTGTATTCATACATTCTCCGGAGATTCACCAACACACCCTGTCTCCACAAACCCAACCTGCCACGCAAGGCATTGGAAACAGGAACGGGATTGTGTTTTCTGGGAAACGATGCCGTGTGACCGACAGACAGTGGCACTGTCACAGCACCATCAGGAACAGGACAGATAGGCAGAACCCCCGCACATCAGGGAAAACCTATCCTCAGCCAAAGAGGAAAATCCCTATCCGATATGGACAACTGCCTACTGGCGATGGTACTCAATGAAAGCATAAGGGATAGACGCATCCACCTCTTTCCTGGAGACCTCAGCAAACTGACCTTCCGGCAGCTCAGGATAAACCGTTTCGCCGTCAAAAGAACGGTGCACAACTGTCAGGTAGATTCTATCAGCTATCGGTAGAGTCTGGGCAAACAATTCACCCCCACCACCGATGACAATATCATCATTACCCAGTGTTTTCGCCAATGCCAGCGCCTCCTCGACACTGTGTACCACATAAGCCCCGGGCACCTCATAGCCTTTCTGTCGGGTCACAATGACCGTTGTCCGATCAGGCAGCACACGACCAATGGATTCGTGGGTCTTCCTGCCCATGATCAAAATCCTGCCGACTGTCAGATTCTTGAAAATCTTCTGCTCCCCGGGGATATGCCAAGGCATCTGGCCATCTTTGCCAATCACCCGGTTTTCTGCCATTGCAACGACATGGGATATGGTCATGGCTGTTTTCCCTTCAAAGACGAACGTTTGATTTTCAGGCGTTTCAGCGTACTGCCCAACAATTCACTGGCAGCATCTTTCTGCAGGACATCATGGAACAGACTCAAAGCCTCCTCCCGCTTTCCGTTGAGCCAAAGCACTTCCCCCAGATGCACGGCAATCTCATTGTCCTCATTCAGGGCATAGGCTTTCCTCAGCACTTTTTCCGCCTCTTCCAGATTGCCTTGACGGAAATAAACCCATCCCAAGCTGTCTGTAATATACGGGTCATCCGGAGCCAGTTCCAAAGCCTTGTCAATATAGCCTTTCGCCTCTTCCAGACGGATATCACGGTCAGCCAATGAATATCCCAAGGCATTCCAAGCATGCTGGAACCCCGGATCCTGAACCATGACCTGCCTCAGCACCCTTTCCATTTCAGCATACTTTCCGACAAACTCCGCTGTCAGTGCGAAATCGTAAAGCACATTTGTACTCTGCTGGAACTCTGGCAGTGCCGCCTTGAGCAGGGCATAAGCTTTCCGATACTGCTTGATTCCCCGCAGGATCTGCGTTTCAGTCAACAGAATCTTTTCCATTGCTTCAGGATGCTGCTTGCGGAGTTCCTCCATAATGCGGTGCATCCGCACAATATCCTTCTTCCTGGCATAAACCTGCGCCCGACGTACATCACGCATCATCAGCAGATCATCCTCTGCATCTGAAGGAATCCTGTCCAGCCAATACAATGATTGGTCATAATGGTGACGGTCTTCCGTGACCTGGGACAGCAAGAACAGAACCTGAACAGTATCTTCATCCAGTGACTCCGCCTGCCTGCCCTCAGCCTCCCGCACCTTCAACCACTCCGAAAAATACTTTTCTGATTGATCCAGCCTGCCTTGCTGCATAGTCAGCAATCCCAGCGAATACAGTGCCATCTTATCCTTCGGAGACTGTTCCAGCACCCGCTCAAAAGCTTCCAATGCAGGCTCATACCGCTTCTCCCCCGCGAGCAGACGGGCATAGGCAACCTGCACCTCCTGCGCATCAGGATGATCCTTCAGAAAATCGGTCATCAGTGTCAATGCACGGTCCAAGTCCCCAACTGCCTGTGCCAGGGTCAATACAGCCATCTGGGAATCCGGTTTCAACGCCAACGCCCTTTCCGCTTCGGCAACCGCACGGGCATTGTCCCGTTTCTGCAGAGCGCTCATAGCCAGCGAAATATGCGCATCCGCATTGCTGTCATAGAGACGGACAACATCTTCCTGCGCCTTGAATGCACTATCCTTATCTGTGAAATTGGCCAACGCCTGCTGCAGACGGAGAAACAAGGCGGCACGCCTCTCATCCGTCGATGCCACAGCCAGCTTGCCGGAAAAGAAAGCCTTGATTTCATCCATCCGGTCATTCAAGACCAGAAAATTGACAAAGTACTGTTCAATCTCCTCAGAATCAGGTGACGTCTGTGACCATAAGCGGACAGCTGCCAGTGATTTCTCAGCATCCTTTTCTTTCACCGCTATCTGGACAGCACGCTTTGCCAGGCGGGGATCACGGGTATCACGGGCAACCCGCATCATCTCTTCATAAGACGCTGTCTTGTCACCGTAATACCCTGCAAGTTCCGCATGCAGAATCCGGTACATCAGATCACCCGTCAAAGGTATCGCCGGCAGGTTCGGATCAAATGCCTTTTCATCCTTCTCCTCATCTTCCTCAGAAGAACCTGTTTCCGTGGATTTGTCTGCAGCATCTTCCTGCTTTGGCGACCTCTCCGTTCTTTTATCCTTCACCGCATTTTCCTGTGGAACCGATCCCGCAGATACCGGCGATGCCATACACCATGGTACAACCAGAAAGACTGATAGCAGCAAAGCCATCAGTCCCGAAACTTTACCTCGACGATTCAAGCGCATAACCCAATCAACCACAAAACAGAAAACTTCCGCAGGAAACCTGTCCAGACAGAATATCCTGTAATGAT
>JBJEXA010000069.1:0-3517 GCA_051885335.1 Oxalobacter sp.
TAACCCCGCAGATGAATCCCTTTGCGCAGATGTTCCAAAGAAGACAGATGTTCACGCCAGAAGTTGTCCATGCTCTGCAGGATGATACCCCGTTCATATTCAATCCAGGCTTCACGGTCAACCATCTCAATTTTCGCCTCATAACGCGCATCGACCTCACGGAGAAGTTCTTCCAGCAGGTCATCATCGGTCATGGCCTTGTTGTCTTCCAGCATTTTCCCCATCGGGACCGGCATTTCAAGCTGCCAGATGTTTTTCAGTTCTTTTTCAAGACCAGTGATGTCCCACTGTTCTTCGATGGATTCTTCTGGGATATAGGAACGGAACAGGTCGGTGAATGTCCCATGACGCAGGTCTCTTGCCAATTCAGAGGTGTCAGCCATTTCCAGCAGTTCATTGCGCTGCTGGTAAAGCACCTTACGCTGATCGTTGGCAACATCATCGTATTTGAGCAGTTGTTTGCGCATATCGAAGTTATGACCTTCGACCTTGCGCTGGGCAGATTCAATCGACCGTGTGACCAGTTTGGATTCAATCGCTTCACCCCGAGGCATCTTCAGGCGGTTCATGATGTTGCGCATCGTATCCCCAGCGAAGATACGCAGCAGTTCATCATCCAATGACAGGTAGAAACGGGAAGAACCCGGATCACCCTGGCGGGCAGAACGTCCTCTCAGCTGGTTGTCCACACGACGGGATTCATGGCGTTCTGTACCAACAATATGCAAACCGCCTTGAGCAAGGACAAAGTCGTGCAGGGACTGCCATTCATCCTGTAATTGTTTAATCTTTGCCGCTTTTTCCTCTTCCGGCATGTTCTCGTCTGCCTGGATGAATTCAACCTGTTTCTCGACATTACCGCCCAACACGATATCGGTACCGCGGCCTGCCATATTGGTGGCGATGGTAATCATTTTCGGACGGCCTGCCTGTGCAACAATCTGGGCTTCTTTCGCATGCTGTTTTGCATTCAGCACGTTATGGGGAATACCCATCTTGGTCAGATAAGCGGACAGCCGTTCTGAATTTTCAATGGAAGTTGTACCTACCAGTACCGGCTGTCCCCGTTCATAGCAGTCTTTGATGTCTTCCAGCACTGCTTCATATTTTTCTTCTTCAGAGCGGTAAACCAGGTCAGAAGCATCCTGACGCTGGTTGGGACGATTGGTTGGGATGACCACCGTTTCCAAACCATAAATATCCTGGAATTCATACGCTTCTGTATCTGCTGTACCTGTCATGCCGGACAGTTTCTTGTACATACGGAAGTAGTTCTGGAAGGTAATGGATGCCAACGTCTGGTTTTCGTTCTGGATTGTGACGTGTTCTTTCGCCTCGACGGCCTGATGCAGCCCTTCAGACCAGCGGCGGCCTTCCATCAGACGTCCGGTGAATTCATCGACAATGACGATTTCATCATTCTGAACGACGTAATGCTGGTCACGATGATAGAGTGCATGGGCACGCAAGGCGGCATACAGGTGATGGACCAGGATGATATGGGCGGCATCATACAGAGAAGCCCCTTTCTGAAGCAGTCCCATTTCCGTCAGGATTTTTTCCACCTTTTCGTAACCGGCATCCGTCAGGTAAACCTGGCGGGTTTTCTCGTCTTTGGTATAGTCACCGGGAACCTCAATTTTGCCTTTGCCGTCTTTGGTTTCTTCTCCAATCTGCAATGTCAGCTTCGGTGGAATCTCATTGATCCGTTCATAGAGATCATTGGAGTCCTCCGCCTGACCGGAGATGATCAATGGCGTACGGGCTTCATCAATCAGGATGGAGTCCACCTCATCAACAATACCATAAACCAGTCCCCGCTGGACACGGTCGCTGATACTGTAAACCATGTTGTCACGCAGGTAGTCGAAACCAAATTCGTTGTTGGTGCCATAGGTGATGTCAGCGGCATAAGCCTCTCTCTTTTCCTCATGGTTCATGCTTGGCAGATTGACCCCAGTAGTCAAGCCCAGCCAGCCATAAAGGCGGGACATCCATTCCGCATCACGTTGTGCCAGGTAATCATTGACAGTCACAACGTGAACCCCCTGACCGGTCAGCCCGTTCAGGTAAGCGGGCAGGGTTGCAACCAAGGTCTTGCCTTCACCGGTTGCCATTTCAGCAATCTTGCCGTAATGAAGTGCCATGCCACCAATCAGCTGCACATCAAAATGGCGCATTTTCAGCACCCGCCTGCTGGCCTCACGGCAGACAGCAAAGGCTTCAGGAAGCAGGCTGTCCAAAGATTCGCCATTGGCAAGACGCTGCTTGAATTCAGGTGTCTTTGCTTTCAGCTGCTCGTCTGAAAGTGCCTCCATGGCAGGTTCCAACGCATTGATCTGTGCAACGGTTTTTCCGTAACGTTTCAACAACCGGGAATTCCGGCTGCCAAATATACTGGTGAGAAAGGACATGGTACATCCATCAAGTTAAACAGTGTGTTTCTGCATACTGCATGACAACAAGCCCAAGCTAAGAATGCAGGGCGAAAATACCGTAATATGACATTCTATCATGCCCTTTTTGCTGCGTAATGGCTTTCAGGTAATATCATATTGACACGAAAGGATAATGGGGATTTGTCCTATGGTTTTCAAGGGGGCAGTTGTTTTTTCCAACCGCAATGCGGTATGGTTACTGTGTTTTCTATTTCCCTTAAGGGACTTTCTTCCAACACGGACAGGACAGTGACTTTCTCTACACCAGTGGATTATCTCAATGGACAGGCGCATATAGATCGGCTGTTGAAGACCGCACAGCAGTATGCCGCCATCAAAGAAGACTGTAAACGACTGATGCCATTATGGTTTGGACAATGCCGTATCCTGCGGTTGGAAGATGGCGTCTTGTCCATCAGTGCTCCGAACCAGGCTCTTGCGGCAAGAATCCGCCAAAGCAGGTCTTTGTTGCTGCATGGACTTAAGAGCAGAGGATGGGAAATCAGCCAAATCCGCCCGAAAGTCAGCCTTGACTTCCCGACAACCGACCGGAAACCACTTGTCCAGACCAGACGGTTTTCAAAAAAGGCAAGGGCCTCTTTCGAAGCCCTTTACCGGAAACTTGAAGAAGATGGCAGCCAGTCAGATCTGCGGGACTCTCTGAAAAAACTGCTTGACCATCGGTAAATCCTGTCAGGCTGGCACCCATTCCAGATTGGACTGTTCAACCATATCTGCCGGTGCCTTGTTCTGGTCTTCAAAAGAGACCACTTCAAAGGCCTCAGGCTGCGCAAGCAACGCACGGATCAGCTGGTTGTTCAGGGCATGGCCTGATTTATGCGCTGTATAGGAAGCCAGCATCGGCATCCCGATGTTATAGAGGTCGCCAATGGCATCCAATATCTTGTGACGGACAAATTCATCTTCATAACGCAGACCGTGGGCATTGAGGATATGGTATTCGTCCATGACGATGGCGTTCTCCAGGGAACAACCACGTGCCAATCCCATGCTACGGAGCAGTGCAACATCTTTGACGAAACCGAAGGTACGGGCACGCGCAACATCCCTGACATAGG
>JBJEXA010000070.1:0-14755 GCA_051885335.1 Oxalobacter sp.
TAATGTTCCTTTATCTGGGCAGGAATAACCGTTGCATGATCTTGACAAAGGTCATGCCATTGGCGTTCAAGATCTGAAACCTGATTTGGGGCAAGACCCGCTTTTTTCATCAACCTCCCGGCTTCTGCCAGAACCGCCTCAGCCCTTACCAAGATTTCCTGGGATGCCTTCATCTCATTTAAACGGGTCTGCATCAGACGGTAAACGCGGCGGTCTGTTTTCTGTGTGAATGCCTTGACTTCTGTCATCGCATCCACAGATTGAAGCCGCAAAGCAGCAGCATAACGGGCATCGGCAAAACGGGTCTGTTTCAGGAATTCGACAATGACAGATTCGTCATCCGGCAGCTGCTCAACACGTTGCACGGCTTCAATCTTGGCGTCATTCTGAACCAGCACCTGCTTTTTCCTGCGCGGCTGGATTTCCTGACGGACAGACTGCTTTCTGCCAAAAAGTTTCAATAAAAAACCAAACATAAAATTGCGGGACCCGTCTTTCAAAAAACATCATATGATAGCAAGACAACAGGAAAATTGCTTTTCCTATCAGCAAAAAAAGCACATTTTAATGATCTGTTCCTTTCCTGCCTCTACCTGAAAACATGATGTTTGCAGGAAAACCATCGGTTTTTAAAACAATCCAGCTGTCATTTTGTCAGACAGATATCTTAAAGAGATATTTAAAAGATATTTATTAAATATTATTTTAATGTCTAAATGAAATATAGATAGACAGCAGAAGCGTTAACAGGGACAATGTGCCATCGGTTCTGCTTTTTTGATAGATACTATGCTCAACCCCGAGCTGTCCCTTCGGAAACTGGAAATACTGCTGGCCTTCATGGAAAAGCAGCACATTGGGCGCGCAGCAGAAAAACTTGGCATGTCCAATGTCAGCGTACATCGTGCACTGCATTCATTGGAAGAAGTATTGCACTGCCCGCTCTTTGTACACAACGGACGGAACCTTTTACCATTGCCTGCTGCAGAAACACTTGCCAGATATGCCAGTGAACTGATTGCCATGACACATCGTGCTGTTGAAGCAACCCGTGAAACCGCAGGATTCAGCAACGGTAGGATAAGGCTTGGCAGCCTTTATTCCCTGACAACCGATTTTGTACCACGTCTGATCCTGGGGCTGAAACAACGCAGGCCAGAACTGCAGATTGACCTGTCGATGGACTCCAACCAGAATATGATGGCAAAACTGCAAGACCATCATCTGGATGCTGTCCTGTTATCCCTGAAAGACAGGAATCAGCAGATTTCCGGTATGGAAACCCTGCCATTGTTTGAAGACCCGCTCTATCTGGCTGCAGCATCCCATGCCAAAGTAACAAATCTTTTCCCTGATTCTGGAACCATTGATCTGAAAGCCTTCCAGAATGAGCGCTTTGTTGCCCTGAATGAAGGCTTTGCAACAGCACAAGGCGCATCAGAAGCATTCAAGACGGCAGGATTCAAACCTAACACTGTCACCCAGTTGGATGATATTTTCTCCATGATGAACCTGGTACAGGCAGGCGTCGGATGCGCCATCGTTCCCAAACGCATCTGCCACGCATACAGTCAGGGAGTTGTCTTTGCTGAACTGGACAGGCAATACCAGAATCATCAGCAGATTGCGATGATTTTCCCTCGCAGCAAAGAACGTGACCCGGATATGCTGTCATTGATTGCAGAGGCAAGGATGACAGCAAAATCTTACCGAACCTGACAGCAACAGGTATTACCGCTTTTTTATCCTCAACGCAAGCTGAAGCACGGCATCAATACCCTGCTGCTGGACAGCAACCGCCTCGCCCTGCTCCATGACTCTGGAAAACAGTCCTGTCAAGACAGAACCTGGCGGCATTTCGATGGCAAGCCTTGCTCCCCTTTCGTAGGCAGCTGTCATCGCATTGAACCATCTGACCGGTCTTGCCATATTGTTGGCAATATCATCGGCAATCCTTTCAGGCTGCCAGAGCACACGTCCTGTACTGCCACTGAGGTAAGCGGTAACAGGCCGTTTCATGGGAACCGCATTGACTGCCTGCTGGAATACGACGGCTGGCTTATCCAACAAAGGACAATGTGAAGGGACGGCCACCTTCAGACGTTCTGCCCTCGCACTGTACTGCTCCCGGGCAAGCCACATGACCTGCTGCATTGCAGCTTCAGAACCGGCAATAACAAATTGGTCAGATGCATTGAAATTCGCCATATAGACAGGCATATCCGGTGCATTGACCGATTCAACCAGCTTCATCAATGGCATTTCTGTCACACCACTGATGGCGGAAAGGCCATAGCCTTCCGGCCATGCAGACTGCATCAACTCGCCACGCAGGGAAACCAGCCTGACTGCATCTTCAAAACCCAATGCACCAGCAACCACTGCTGCCGGAAACGCACCTATCGAAAGCCCAGAAACAAAATCCGGCTTTGCCCCTTGCCCACGTAGCCAATCTGCACAGGCAACGCCTGCAATCAGAATACAGAGCTGGACAGCACGAGTTGTCTTCAAAGCTTCCGGCGTATCCAATGTCAAGACATCTTCCTTCAATATCTCAGAAGCTTTTTCATACCATCCACCACATGGAATCTGCCCTGCCAACGTGTGCAACATGCCAGGAACCTGTGCCCCTTGCCCGGGGAAAGTGAAAATCAACCTGTCCATCAACTTATCCTTTCTACGGGTTCCGGCTGCCAAGGCATTGCTGTCAGGACAGGCCCCTGATTGGTCTTCAGCAAAACCTTGTCATTACCTTCACGCAACCATTCTTTCAACGAAAAAGCCCCTGCAGGAACCTCAATCTGAACATCAGCACGGCAGGGCAACCTTTTCAGGGTATCTGCCATCTCCAAAAAATGTGTTTTAGGCAAAGGCTGTGGGCAGCGGACCAGCAAGTCAAGGTCACTTTCTTCATGCATCACGGCCATACCTGTTGCCAAGGCAAATGCACAGCTTCCCGTCACCCCCCAGGTTTCCTGCCAGCCAGCTTCCAACAGTATCAGAAGCGCCTGCATCGGCTTCATTATTGAAAAAGGAAGCCGTTTCCTATGTCTGAGACTGTCAATAATCTCTTCAGGGGATAATTTTCTGGTCACATCCTGACAACGGACCCATGTTGCCGCACGTTCCGAACGCTTCCTGCCCCGGATACCAACCGGTATCAACCCTTCTGGAGAAAAATCCCGGCGAACAACAACCGGCATGTCATCCGTCCAACAAACATCCACCCATTCTGGCAGTTCAGGTTTTCCCGACAAGACACCGGGTTTCAGCCAGAGCAGGTCATGGGCACGATAACCGCCACTTGGAAAAGAACGGAGAGCTGTTTTCTTTTCTTGGGCAGTCATCGTAGATTTCCCCTTAAAAGACTCTTCAAGCAGCCCACTGTTCACGCATCATGCGGCGTACGGAAACCGTGCCCGCACGGTTTGGAGAACCTAAACGGTTATCCAGCGAAGTATCACTGTTCCTGGCAGAGACAACAGCCTGCTTGACAGTTTTAACCACCTGATTGATTTCTGATGATGTCGGTGCTGACGGATCAGCGATATCCAACAGATTCTCCAGTAGCCCCAGCTTTGCATAGTTGGAAATATCATATGCCATCGGCGGAATGGTTGATGCCAGTTCCTCCAGAGAATCGACGGTACGTTTCGTAATCCTGGCAGCAGAAGCTTTCCCCATCGCATGAATCAACACATCCTTATCGTTGAAAGCAATCAAACGGTTTGCCTGATAACCATGCGCAAGGAATGCCCCAGACATCGCCTTGCCGACAATCAGTCCAATGACCGGATGCCCTGCCAGACGGGCAGTTGCATAAGCACCTGCTGCTGCGGCAAGTGCCAGATGGATGCCGAAAGCCTCTTCCCGACGGCCATATGCCTGGGAAGGAACATCAATAATGGCAATGATCGCCCGCTTGTCAGCCCTGTCTTTATCTTTATCCTGTTCAACCGCTTCAGCAACAACCTTGCCCAATGTCCACCCCTCAAGCAGACCGACTTCACCCTTTGCCGCACGGGGATAATGATTGTCAGGATCAGGCACCACAGCAATCATACGGGCAGGCTTGCCATCAAACTCCCCATCAGCAACCCTGACAGAAGCACATTGACCAGTACGGACAGTATAACCCTTTGTCATGATATCGAACCAGATATCACCACGGGACAGTTTCTTTTCAGCCATTTTCATGCTCCTTTCGCAAAGAGTTCAGCAACCATATCGGCATTGACCTGTTTTGATGTATCAAAGGATACCAATCGGTTCAAAAATTCATCATAACGCTCACAGCGTAAGGATTCAGGACATCCTTGATCGATAAAGCGGATGACGGCATTGCAGATATCCTGCAGGGAATCCGCTGCCAGGTAATCCACAAAACCATTACGGGCGCGTACTTCCCCACCAGTCATGCTCCAGATGAAACGGCGGTCACGGGAATCATATTCAGCAATCCCGGCTTCCTGTTCAATCACCTGAGGACCGTTCAATCCCAAACGCGCTTCACGGGTGACAATCAGACGGCTGCAAAGCGCAGCGGCAATCGACATCCCTCCAAAACAGCCAACCGTACCTGCCACAATCCCGATAACTGGCACATAACGACGGAGATTGACAATCGACGCATGAATATCGGCAATCGCAGCCAATCCCAGATTGGCTTCCTGTAAACGGACACCGCCTGTTTCAAGGCACAGAACCGCCTGGGTTATCTTACCGTTTGCACAGTCTTCTGCTGCCAGATCCAATGCAGCAGCCATCTTCGCACCGGAAATCTCACCCATGCTGCCACCTTGGAACACCCCTTCAATCGCCACAACGACTGACCGCTTGCCATTGATGGTACCTTGTGCAACCACCATGCCATCATCTGCCTGTGGGACAATCCCCTGGGGTTCCAGCCATGGAGACATCACAAAATCAAATGGTCCCAGCAATTCACGGTAACTGCCAACATCCAGCAAACCCTTTGCACGGTCACGCGCAGATAATTCAATAAAACGGACATCCTGATTATTCATGGCCAGCCTCCTCCAAAACCTGTTCAATCCTCAAACGTGCCACCCCCGGTGTTGCCCCGAAATCATGGATAACCAATTCGCCAGCCGGCAACTGATGTGCAGTAGCAATACGGTCAAACAGACGCTGCCAACGCAACGTACTGCCATCAACCGATGTCCTGACAACGATGGACAGCTGCCCTGCTGAACCTGGTCTGAACAGCACTTCCAGGTCACCCGATCCCACAACACCTGCCAATGCTTGCCTGCTTTTTCCAGCAGTCCCTGGATATTTCAATTCAATCTTTTCCATCTCTTTCCCCTTATGCCTTCGTGATGCTGTTCAAGAAAAATGCTGCTGCCAGCAGGTCAGCTGCACCACCAGGCGAAACCTTTAACGACACCATATCTGCCTCAAGCCGGTTATAGGCACACTGTCCAGATAGACTGCCGAAACCGCCTTCATCCAGCACCTTCCGTGCCCCTTGATTCATCATCTGCAAAGCCGTTTCACCACCCCGTGACAACACACAGGTATCAGGCAGATCTGCCATGATGGCCATCAATGCATTGATATGGGCAACCTGCCTGCCGATTTGTCCAGATACTGTTTCTTCAGAAAACCCTCTGAGATACGGCAATGCCTTCATCACATGCGGAAATGCCATCTGGGCTTCTCCCCGGGCACCTGGTACACGGTACCGGTGACAGGCATACTGTCCCTTTGAGAACACCGGTGGACAGGCTGTATCTTCAATACGTGCCAATGCCGCCGCAGATGAAACCAGACCTTGCGCAGAAACATTCCCTTGATGCATCGCAGATGCTGTCGCCATCAGTCCCAGACTCCAGATAGCGCCCCGATGGGTATTGATTCCGCCAGTCACCTGCATCATTTCCTTTTCCCCTTGACGGCCGATTGCTCCGATCTGGCGACGCAATGCAGCATCCGGTTTCCGCATCCACCCTGCCAATGCCATCCGGTAAAACGTCGGCGCCAAAGACCGTGCAGACTTTTCCATCAAAGCCAGATCCATATCGGAATGGGAACCGCTCCCCCGCCGGTCAACCAGACCGGGTTTCGGGGTCAGACGCGCTTCTTCCAGCAATGCATTGACCGCTTTTGCCGCAACAGCAGAAGCCATGGCTTCCACACGGTCAATGTCCAGTTTTCTTTGCGCCATCATCACCAGCTCCTGAAGCGGGATGGTGGGTTATAAAATCCACCAGACCATTCAACCAATTCTGCGATACTGCCTGCTGCCAGCAATGTCCGTTTGGCATCCGTCCTGGCAATCCCCAAGTCTTCCGGCAAGGCAATCTTGTTCTGTTCCCTCAGGGTCTTGATGGATGCGGCATCACTCTTCATGCCAATCTCTGTCACACCAGCAACTGCCGCCACCATCTGTTTCCGTTCTTCCAGGGATTCTGCCCGGTAGAGATAAGCAATGCCCTCTTCAGTCAACACATGGGTCACATCATCTCCATAGATCATGACAGGCGCAATCGGCATACCAGATTCCTTAGAAACCTCAACCGCATCCAGGCTTTCAACAAATGTCGGCTGTGCGCCCGACTGCCAGGTTTCAACCATCTGGACAACCAGTTTCCTACCACGCTCCAATGGGTCATTACCTTCCATCATATCGAGCCATGCTGGCGTTGCATGACGGCGGCCATGCGGGTCATGCCCCATATTCGGTGCGCCACCGAAACCAGAAACACGTCCTTTCGTGACCGTGGAGGAATTGGCATTGCCATCCAGCTGCAAAGTTGCACCGATGAACATATCCACCGCATACTGCCCTGCCATCTGACAGAAAGCACGGTTGGAACGCATTGAACCATCTGCCCCCGTAAAGAAAATATCAGGGCGGGCAGCAATATAATCTTCCATGCCCAATTCACCCCCGAAGCAATGGACTGTTTCAACCCAACCGCTTTCAATCGCAGGAATCAGGGTTGGATGGGGATTCAACGCCCAGTTCTTGCAGATTTTGCCCTTAAGTCCCAACTGCTCCCCATAAGTTGGCAGCAGCAGTTCAATCGCTGCCGTATTGAACCCGATACCATGATTCAACGACTGAACCTGATGCTTCGCATAAATACCCTTGATTGCCATCATCGCCATCAGCACATGAACAGGCTTGATCAGGCGAGGATCACGGGTGAACAATGGTTCAATGAAAAACGGCCTGTCAGCAACCACGACAAAATCCACCCAAGATCCCGGAATATCAACGCGTGGCAAATCCGCAGGATCATCCACCAGCTCATTCACCTGGGCGATGACAATCCCGTTCTTGAAAGCCGTCGGTTCAACAATCGCTGGCGTATCCTCGGTACTCGGACCGGTATAGAGATTGCCATGCTTATCCGCCTTATAAGCAGCGACCAAAGCTACATCGGGAATCAGGTCCACAAAAAGACGGGCATACAGTTCGATGTAAGTATGGATAGCACCAACCTCAATCAGGCCGTCCTCCATCAACTGCGACATCCGCAGGCTCTGTGCGCCGGAATAAGAAAAGTCGATTTTCCGGGCAATCCCCTTTTCAAAAAGATCAAGATGTTCTGGCAGACTGACCGTCGGCATAATCATATGCAGGTCATGCAGTTTATCTGGATTGGCTTCTGCCAGCATACGGGCAAGGAAATCCGCCTGTTTCTGATTATTACCCTCAAGGGCAACCCGATCACCTGGAGAAATCAGCTTTTCAAGCATGGCAGGCAAATCATTGGTTGGCAGGACCTTGCCTTGGATGCCAAGCCGCTCAATGCACTGCTGTTTCTTCTGACGACGGGTATCCCACTGCCTTGAAATGGTCTTTTGCTGTGTCATGGATTGACTCCTTTCATTGACTGATCCGATAAGTTCAGGATAAGTCAACTGACACAGCACATCAATTAAAGGGAACGATAGATTGTTAGCTTAAAGTTAATAATTGAAATCGTAAAAATACAATAAAAAAGGGGGGGCATCCCCCCCCTTCCATCAGAAAATCCTGCCTGTATCAGCCTAACGCACTGATCAACTGCGGGACAACCTCGTTGAGATCGCCAACAATGCCATAATCAGATGTTAAGAAAATCGGTGCATCGGCATCCTGATTGATGGCAACGATGGTCTTCGCATCCTTAATACCCGCAACATGCTGGACAGCACCGGAAATGCCAACGGCGATATAAAGATCCGGCGCAATAATCTTGCCGGTCTGTCCAATCTGCAGTTCGTTGGAAACATAACCAGCATCCACAGCAGCACGGGAAGCACCAATGGCAGCGCTAAGCCTGTCTGCCAGTTGTTCAACCAGTTTGAAATTCTCTTTTGAGCCAATACCTTGACCACCTGCAACGACCACCCGTGCACTGGAAAGCTCCGGACGATCTGATTTATCCGACTGGGCAGACTGGAAAATGGCTTTTCCAGTACCGGTGACCGCATCAATCTTTTTCACCGGGGCAGCATTGCCTTTTTCCGCAGGCGCAAAGGCCGTTGTGCGGACAGTGAGTGCCTTGATGGCGTCGGTGGACTGAACCGTCGCAATCGCATTACCTGCATAAATCGGTCGTTCAAAAGTATCCGAAGCAACCACTTTGGTGATTTCCGATACCTGTTCAACATCCAGTTTTGCAGCAATACGCGGCATGACCGCCTTGCCAAAAGAAGAGGCAGGCACCAGCAGATGGGTATAATCCCTAGCAATTGCCAATACCTGTTCTGCCAGGTTTTCTGGCAAACCATGAGCCAATGCCGATGCATCAGCCAACAGGACTTTGGCAACCCCTTTAACGGTTGCACCGTTTTCTGCTGCCTGCTTGCAACCAGCACCTGCCACCAGCAGATGGATATCTTCACCAATCTGCCGGGCCGCTGTAATGGTATTCAGCGTACTGTTCTTAATCTGTTGATTATCGTGTTCCGCAATGACGAGAATGGGCATGTCTGTATCCTTTTCCTTAAATCCCTATCAAATGACCTTGGCTTCATTTTTCAGACGTTCAACCAATGCCACCGCATCTGGGACAATCTGAACAGCTGAACGGGCAGGTGGTTCTTCCACCTTCAGCACCTTGAGTCTTGATTCCACGGATACACCCAATGCTTCTGGGGTCGTCTGCTCGACAGGCTTCTTCCTCGCCTTCATCATGTTGGGCAATGTCACATAGCGTGGCTCATTGAGACGCAGATCCGCTGTCACAACTGCAGGTAACTGCAGCTGAACAGTTTCCAGCCCGTCGTCAACTTCCCGTGTCGCAATGGCAGTACCATTTTCAATGACAAGTTTTGAGATGGCAGTTGCCTGAGACACATCCAACAAGGCAGCCAACATCTGCCCTGTCTGGCTGGCATCGTCATCAGTGGCCTGTTTGCCCAAAATAATCAGATCTGGCTGTTCCTTCTCTGCAATCTTTTTCAGGATCTTTGCAACAGCCAGTGGTGCCAAAGGCGCATCGGTTTTCACCAGAATCCCTCTATCTGCCCCGATTGCCATCGCTGTGCGGAGAACGTCCTGGGATTTTTCCACACCACATGACACAGCAACAATCTCCGTTGCTACACCTGCTTCTTTCTGCCTGACCGCTTCCTCGATGGCAATTTCATCGAACGGGTTCATTGACATTTTGACATTGGCGGTTTCAATACCACTGCCATCTGCCTTGACACGGATACGGACGTTATAGTCCACAACCCGTTTAACAGGAACGAGTATTTTCATGAATCACTCCTTTTAAGTCTTATCGTTATTTTCTTTTTACTACAATGGCATAAACACCATCTTTTTCAGTCTGCCCAACCACCTGGTTGCCTGTCTGCTGCCCAAAGAACTGAAAATCCCCGACCGCACTGGGATCCGTAGTCAGAACTTTAAGCAACTGTCCAGATTCCAGGTTGGCTAAAGCTTTTTTCGCCTTAAGAATCGGCATCGGACACTTTGTTCCACTGGCATCAACAGTCAAATCAACCGTTTCTGTCGTCTGTTCCATCTCAGCCAGCCAGTTTCTGCTCGACCCAGCCTTTGACACTCGCCAAAGCACCAGCCAATGCTTCTGGTTTTGAACCGCCAGCCTGCGCCATATCAGGACGGCCACCACCCTTGCCGCCAACTTGGCCAGCGACAAAATTGACCAATTCCCCAGCTTTGATTTTTTTGGTACTGTCTGCCGTCACTCCGGCGATCAAACTGACCTTTTCACCGCTAACAGAAGCCAACACAATGACTGCTGTCTTCAACTTGTCTTTCAGCTTGTCCATCATATTGCGCAAGGCAGGGACATCCGCCCCATCAATGCGCGCAGAAAGGACCTTGATACCCTGAACCTCAACCGCTTTTCCGGCTAGGTCATCTCCCTGGCTGGATGCCAGTTTGGCCTTCAAGCCCGCCAATTCACGATCCAGCGACTTGACATGATCCTGCAACTGACCGACACGACTCAGCAGGCTGTCCGGCTGTGTCTTAAGGGCAGATGCCACCGCATTGACATCCTGTGCCAAATTCTGCACCCAAGCCATGGCAGTCAGCCCTGTCACCGCCTCAACACGGCGGATGCCCGCAGCGACACCGCCTTCCGAAACAATCTTGAACAAGCCGATTTCACCGGTTCCTGCCACATGGGTACCACCGCAAAGCTCACAGGAAGTGCCGATATCACAAACCCGGACAACATCTCCGTATTTTTCGCCGAACAATGCGATCGCGCCATGGGCAATTGCGTCATCATATGACATTTCTGCTGCAACTGTCGGCTGGTTCGCGAGAATTTCCCGGTTCACGATTTCCTCAACCTGACGTATCTGCCCTGCTGTGACCGGTGCATTATGACTGAAGTCAAAACGGGTTTTGTCCGGATCAACCAAAGAACCCCGCTGGGCAACATGGCTACCCAATACCTGACGGAGCGCCTTATGCATCAGATGGGTTACAGAATGATTGCGGGCAATCTGCCTGCGGCGTTCAACATCCACCGATGCTGTCAGCTTGTCACCAACCACAACAGCACCTTCCACAACGGTCACATGATGACCGGAAACCCCTGGCTTGATCCGCTGGGTATCGGCGACAGTTATCGAAACACCAGCAGCACTTAAAACACCGGTATCACCAACCTGACCGCCCATTTCCGCATAGAACGGCGTTCTATCCAAGACAATGACGCCCTCCTGACCTTTTTCAATCCGTTCAACCGGCACACCTTTACGGTAAAGCGCAACCACAGTCCCCGTTTCTGTCAGATGGGTATAACCCGTGAACGTTGTTTTCTCACCGTCATAGTCCAAGACAGCCGCCATCTTGAATTTGCCAGAAGCCCTTGCCGTCTCTTTCTGTTTTTCCATAGCGGTATTGAACCCGTCTTCATCGACAGAAATCTGACGTTCACGGCAGATATCCTCTGTCAAATCCAATGGGAAACCATAAGTGTCATACAGTGTGAAAGCCGTTTCCCCATCCAACACCTTGCCACCAGCAGACAATGCAGATTCCAGGATCTTCATCCCGTTATCAAGCGTTTCACTGAAACGTTCTTCTTCATGGCGGAGCACTGCCTTCACATGGTCACCCGCTTCAACAAGCTCTGGATAGGCAATGCCCATTTCTTTGACCAGTGCATCAACCAACGTATAGAAGAAAGGCTTAGTCTGCCCCAGCTTGTAGCCATGACGTAAGGCCCGACGAATGATACGACGCAACACATAACCATGACCATCACTGCCAGGAATCAAACCATCCACAATCATGAACGCCGTAGAACGGATATGGTCGGCAATGACCTTCAGGGAATTTTCTGCCAGATTATCTGTACCAACGGCTTTTGCTGCAGCCTTGATCAGGTTCTGGAAAGTATCAATTTCATAATTGCTATGAACATGCTGCAGGATGGCTGCCAACCGTTCAATCCCCATACCAGTATCGACGCAAGGCTTTGGCAGCGGGGTCATATTGCCCTGTTCGTCACGGTTGAACTGCATGAAGACAAGATTCCAGATTTCAATATAACGGTCACCGTCTTCTTCAGGACTTCCCGGAGGACCACCAGCCACTTCAGGACCATGGTCATAGAAAATCTCACTGCAAGGACCACAAGGCCCTGTATCCGCCATCTGCCAGAAATTGTCAGAAGCATAACGGGCACCCTTATTGTCACCGATACGGACAATCCGATCAACAGGCACCCCGATTTCCTTTGCCCAGATATTGTAGGCCTCATCGTCTTCTTGATAGACCGTAACCCAGAGCTTTTCTTTCGGCAGTTTATAGACGGTTGTCAACAGCTCCCATGCAAAGGTAATGGCATCCCGCTTAAAATAATCCCCGAAACTGAAATTACCCAGCATTTCAAAGAATGTATGATGACGCGCAGTATAACCGACATTCTCAAGGTCATTATGCTTCCCCCCCGCACGGACGCAACGCTGGCAGGAAGTCGCCCTTGTATAAGGGCGTTTATCCAATCCCAAGAAAACATCCTTGAACTGCACCATCCCGGCATTGGTGAGCATCAGGGTCGGGTCATTGGCAGGCACCAGTGAGCTTGAACGGACAATGGTATGTCCCTTGGCTTTGAAAAAGTCCAGGAACTTCTGACGGATTTCAGCTGATTTCATGTTGCAATGTGATAAAGCGATGGGCAAAAAGATGATTATAAAAGAAAAACAGCCAGCTGAACCGGCTGCATCCCTCTTGTTTTCTGCGCTTTTTTAAATTTTGGAAACAGTTCTCAATAAAATCAATGGTTTAACAAAACCATATCTGATGCCTCTTGAACCATCTTCCTCAGTTTTATATAGAGAGGAAACAGACAGCATCCTCTTTGCAGTATTTGCGCTTGCGGCAGTACAGTGGTTCCCTAGGTTAGATGAGGAGATGCCTCCTTCACAAGCCTGTCCCAACAATATCTTGCTGTCACCACGTTATAGACATGGCTCAAATCATACGCCGACTGAGGCTGCATCCAAAGCGCTGGTGCCCCTAGCGTCACCAACAGCTGGATTGGCATCTTATGGGGAAAGACAGTTATATATCTGCCACCCCAATATTCTCTGTGTCTATTGCCAGAAGCTGTCGCGGATACCAGCTGGATGAACTATACCCCGTTAAGTAAATCACCACTTAACGGGGATTTTAATGAGCAAAAGACATTCAAGAGAAACCAAACAAGCAGCATACAAATCAGTATGCTATCCTCATCAGATAAGCAATTCCAATCCGTCAGCCGACCCATTTACGGGCGTTCTGGAACATACGCATCCATGGGGAGTTTTCGCCCCAACCATCCGGTGCCCATGAGTTCTGAACAGTTCTGAAAACCCGTTCAGCATGTGGCATCATCACAGTGAAACGTCCATCTGGTGTTGTCACTGAAGTGATGCCATCCGGCGAACCATTCGGGTTCAATGGGTAGACTTCTGTCGGTTTGCCATCATGGTCAATGTAACGCATCGCAACCAGGGCTTTCCGAATGTCACCTTGCTGTGAGAAGTCTGCGCGCCCTTCACCATGTGAAACGGCAATCGGTGTTTGCAACCCTGCCATGCCGGCAAAGAAGATGGATGGTGATGGTGTCACCTCAACCATAGAGAAGCGGGCTTCAAACTGTTCGGAACGATTGCGAACGAATTTTGGCCAAGCTTCAGCACCTGGAATGATGGCAGCCAAGCTACTCATCATCTGGCAACCGTTACAGATGCCCAAGGCAAAAGTATCCATACGCCAGAAGAAGCTTTCAAACTGTTCTTTGAGCTGGTCATTGAACAGGATTTTTTTCGCCCAGCCTTCCCCTGCACCCAAGACATCGCCATAGGAGAACCCTCCGACAGCAATCAGTCCCTTACAATCATCAAGGTGCATCCGGCCATCCATCAGGTCGGTCATATGGACATCAACCGCCTCGAATCCGGCACGGTGTATGACATAGGCGGTTTCGACATGGGAGTTGGAGCCCTGTTCACGCAAGATGGCAACCCGTGGTCGTGCCCCTTTATTGATATAGGGTGCAGCAATGTCTTCTGACATATCGAAAGGCACAACCGGTGAAATGCCTTTGTCTATGACATTGAGAATCTGGTCGTATTCCTGATCTGCACAATCTGGATTGTCCCGCAGTCTGGCAATGCGCCAGCTGGTTTCACTCCACAGACGATGCAGTTCAATACGGGGACGTTTATAGACAGTTTGCCCCCCCAGTTTGAATGCAATATCATTGCCTGTCACCGCCGTTCCCAGATAATGGATGGCTTCTCCAAGCCCTGCATCAATGAATTGCGATGTGACTGCTTCAAGGTCGCCCTGACGAATCTGCAGGACAGCTCCCAATTCTTCATTGAAAAGGATGGAAAGTACTTTGCTGCTGTCGGACGGGGCATCAACAGCTGCATCAGCAAGAGCATCCAGGCTGACATCCAGTCCACAGTGCCCGGCAAATGCCATTTCGCATAAGGTGATGAAAAGGCCGCCGTCTGAACGGTCATGATATGCCAGCAACAGTCCTTGCCGATTGAGGGTCTGGATAGTATTGAAAAACGCTTTGAGATTTTCAGCACTGTCCACATCCGGCACGGTTGCTCCGATCTGGCTGGTGACCTGTGCTAAAGCAGAAGCCCCCATCCGGTTTTTGCCCAATCCCAGATCAACGACAAGCAATACGCTGTCGCCTTGATTTGTCCTCAATTGCGGTGTCAGGGAACAGCGGACATCCAGTACTGGAGCAAATGCAGAGACAATCAGGGAAACCGGTGAGATGACTTCTTT
>JBJEXA010000071.1:0-3481 GCA_051885335.1 Oxalobacter sp.
CCCTCATCTTGACCCTGAATAACCAGGTAGACCATGCCAGTATCGGGACCGGCGGTGCCGATCAGATCAAAGCCGTTGCCATAGAAGGATGTGGTCAAGAACTTTGTACCATTCCCACTGGTCAAACCGGAGACCGTCCAGCAAGAACCCATGCTGTTGCCTTTGCTGGTTGCATACTTTTCGTCATAACCATACAGCTTATTCTCGGAAGACTGCTGCAAGCTGCTGGCCTTACCCTGATGCGTCCAGGTCTTAAGATTTTCAACGGAGCTATCTTTCTCAGACAGGAAGGTGTCCTCATAGAGTACGTTGGAGGCGGGGTAGATGTAAATCTGGTGGGTCACAGGGACAGCGTTTTCTGTAAGGGTCAGCTGAAGTATTTCTACACCCTTAAGAACCTTATTCGGCGTATAGAGGACATAATGCTCATCATCGTTCGTAAAGGCCATACCGAATTGTGCACCAGAAATAGTGGATGTTACATTGGTAATATTTTCAAGGCCCAGATCAGCAGCTGTGATCTTCAGCGGCAAGCCGAAGTCGATGACAAAGCTGTGGGTGTTAGTAAATGTGTAATACAGATACACATCTTTGCCTTCCACGCTGCGTTCCACCTTGACGCAGGTGTATTCGCTGTAGCGGTACTGGGCGCCGATGGCGGGCATGGTGGACAGGTCAGCGGAGACGGTCTGGGTAACATCCAGCGTATTTTTCACAGAGCCGTTGACTAGGTTACCCTTCCAGGGGTCTGCCAGGCCGATGTTTTCATTAAACAGTGTGCCACTTGCGACCGTAATATTGTAGCTGTAGAATTCTACATTCTCAGTCTGGTCAACATAGTGTACCGTCAAAGAATCCTCGGTTTCGGCAGCCTTGACATAGACCGTAATCAGGATGGCTTCATAATTTTCGTCCCACATCAGATTTGCATAATAACCATCCGTAGAGGGGTTGTTGGAATCGTTGTGGATGATGTACGAATCGACGGGATCGCCCTCGTATACGGTCATGGCGTTTCCATCCCATTTGAAGCTGTTGACCGTGAAGCTTCCCCAAGTGGTGCTGCTGTTTGCATAAGTCATAGCGCCGGTCTCAGCTTCCACCTTCCAAATCTGATAGCCTTCCAGGCCAATCAAGTTAAGCGTACCGATACCGCGGCCACTTGACCAATAACCATAGGCGATGGTGCTGCTCTTGAGATCATCCGCAGTCGTGCCAGCCGGGTTCGTCGTGCCGTCCTCATAGACGACCTGAATGGAGACAGTGCAGGAACTTGACGGATCAAGGTAGTCACCGGAAGGAGAGCCGTCGCCCTTCTTGCCCCAGTCAGCGGCGGTGACTGTCAGTTCATACGCAACCGGCAGGATTTCAAGATAATAGGCAACAAGCTGATGTTCGTCGGTGACCGTTACCCACTCATTATTTTCTGTATAGACAGCCCATGTTCCGTTCCAATAACGTACCTTGGTAAATTCTACACCGTTATAGGTTTCATCATCGCCAGAATCTTCCGTTTGTTTTTCCGTTCCGCTTGTACTGCTGTTAGCCAATGCTGTATCCAACAGTCTGCAACGCCAGAATTGGAGTGTGCGAGTTTCCTTTGTCGTGTTCTCAGGAAGAAGAGACCCAACATCAACGCCCTTTTCGGAATTCACACCTACCATTGCAGCCTGTACGGAATATTCATTACTTCCGTTTGCATCCGTCGGACGGCCATTGGTGATCCAATACTCGATGGTCTGAGATTTGTCGCTTAGATCTTCTGTGGAAACAGTAACATTATATTTGGTATCACCGACTGTTACAGTGGTCGTACCGACTGCCTTCGCCTTAAATATGACCTGCTTACCGTTGACAGTTACATCGACAATGGAACTGTCCGCAATCTCAGGGGTATCTGTGATTTCATTGGTCTGTGTCTTCGTTACAGTGCCATCAAGGACCAGCGAAACATCCACAATTTTGTAGTCAACAATGACTTTGTAATAAACAGAACCAATTTGCACGGTGGTTTCACCAGGCTTGAGACCAGTGAAGGTCACGGTGGTGGAAGCTGGAGTGCCGTCAGTGCTAGACTTTGTGTATAAAGTAATACCACTTACACTGGCATATCCTCTGCTGTTTGATTCTGATGCAACACTAGTCAAAATTGAACTACCGTTCGCATAGTAACCAAGGGAATAATTATACAAATAATTGTACTTACTGTCAGATCTTGTTACATAAAGCTGATAGTAGTTACCGTCGTTTGCCAGATAATAATAACTGGTTGCCGATGTAGTATTGCTGGAAATCAGGGTATTCCAGGTGGGGTTACTGTTAACCTTTGTATATGTCACAGTTGTTTCAGTAGCATCGTTACCAATAGCTACAACTGTTACAATGGTGGAATCTGCAACGTTACACTCGTCAGCATAATTAACGCCTTCGATTGTCCTTTCGTCAGTTCCATCAACAGTGAGATAGATTATATCATCATACTTCGTTTCCTCATCGTCTCCTCCGCCGGAAGTATCGGAGTTGATCGACCCATCGGCATTGAAGCCACCAGCAACTACAGTGGAGGTATCAAGGTTATTAAGGGTTTCTTCATCCATCCGCGCTTCCATGGCGCGCAAGGTCAGTCTGACGTTGGCAGCGATTTCAGTTTCTGTTTCTGCATTGGGATAATCACACCAGATGCAGAACATGGAACCGGCAGGATTGCTAACAGTGCTGCCCATAAACTGCGTGTTGGAGAAAGTGGAAGCCGCAGTATACAGCGAAGCATCATGTGTTGTGGTGTTGCCGGGAGTAAACGCATCGTTCTTTCCGAGGACATAATAGTAATCACCGTTGGTGTTGATCATCTTATGACCACGGGTAGACAACTCAGCAGCCGTTTCTGACTGATAGCCATCCCATCCAGAGGTCCAGAAGGAGATCATAATGTCAGTGTCAAACGTACCGCTGGAGGTATTGCCATTGAAATAGAAGCCGTCATTGAAAGCCATGGGGGTCATGCCAACTTGCTTAATAATAGCAGCCAAGTCGTTCACATAGGTCACAAAGTTGCCATATTTTCCACTGGAAACCAAATTGCCAAACCCCATGGAGCCGCTAGTATAAATATCATTGGCATATTCATCACAGCCCATGTTGAAGATGGAACAACCCTTTCCCTTAAAGTACGCAGCGTACTTCTTCACCAGTTCCTTGGTAAAGTTCACGGCAGCGGAATTATCAAGGTCAATGGTCGTCTTGGACCCATTGTAGTTGGGATTGGAAATACCCAAGTTCGTCATTGCAGTTACAATGGCATCCATGTGTCCGGGCGTGTTAATTAACGGAATGATGCCGATACCTGCTTTATTAGCAGCAACAAAGATTTCGTCCATCTCGGTCTCGGTCAGCTCATTGGTACCGAAATCGTAGTAGGCCTTGTTGCCAGCCTGAATACCGGCCTTGACCGAGTCGCTGGCGTAAGTGGTATGATTGACGG